>VFJW01000152.1 GCA_009885845.1 Geobacter sp. | reverse complement strand
GCGCATGCCGTGTAGTGAAGAACATCGGAAAGCCGGATGCGGGAAAACTGCACGTCCGGTTTGATGAGGGAGGGCAGGGTGAAACCTGTTCTCTACTCTACCCTATAGGCACCCCTATAGGTCCCTATAGGTCCCCCGGATAGTTCCGGTAAAACAGTCCGACAGCATCCGGAATACGAGCAGGTGTTTGATGTACAGTTCACTGATGACGGAAAGTCAGTTGCTTACGGAGTGAAGGATGGCAAACAACTGGCCTGGAAGGTTGAGAAGTTGTAGCGGCGCGGCGAGTACAATGCAGTGAACATTGGATTTGATTTCAACAAGAACATGTGCTAAGTTCTGTACATAATTCTTTTGGAGGTTATGGAATGAATGCGCTTACATACACCCATACAAGACAGCATTTTGCAGATGTCATGCGACTTGTGAATGAGGATCATGCTCCGGTCATTGTGACGAGTCAGCGGGGTAAGCCGGTTGTGATAATCTCTCTGGATGATTTTCAAAGTCTGGAAGAAACTGCCTATCTTTTGCGGAACCCGACAGGGGCGCAGCGCTTGCTTGAATCAGTGGAAGAGTTGCGTCGAGATGGCGGAAGTATGAAAGAATTGGTCCATGTTGATTAAATTTTCAGCTAATGCCTGGGAAGATTATTTGTATTGGCAAGCAACTGACCGTACGGTTTTGAAAAGAATAAATCTACTGATAAAAGATATCGAACGAGAACCTTTTTCAGGAATTGGCAAGCCAGAACCCCTTAAGCACAACCTGTCAGGATTCTGGTCAAGACGCATAGATTTACAGCATCGATTGGTCTATACTTTTCAAGAAGATACAATCAGTATTGCTCAGTGTCGAGATCACTACTAATGGGACTTGGGGGACTTGGGGGACGTTCCTTTCTATTTAACTAACTTCACCAATATCTCATTCAGTTCCGGTTTCTCCAGTACCACCCGCTCTCCCCGCTGTACCGCTATACTTACACCTGCTGAAGTCAGAATTGCCCTGCCGACGTCAATTCCTTTCAGTCTGAGTTCGCGTACCGCAAAATAAGCTACAATGCCGCGTGCCTCTG
>VFJW01000138.1 GCA_009885845.1 Geobacter sp. | reverse complement strand
TTTGGTCTCCTGTAGCCATTTTGTCCGGTTCATTGGTCGTCTCCCAACGACAAATTAAACCGGACAGGTTATGTGCTACAAGACCGGACATATCATTAACTCGTGACAGCACCCAATTATGTGTTGACTCAGTGCAATGGTTGCACTATAGTTCTGCTATGCCAATCATTCATAAATTCCTGAACTGCGCTGTTTTCGTAAATACTCGTGATCACAACCCGCCTCATTTCCATGTACGGATGAGTGACGGTCGCGAAGTGTTGGTTGGCATTGAAGATTTAGATATTCTTTCACACAACGTATCAAGACGTGAAATCAAGAATGCGCTCAGTTGGGCAGCACAAAACAAAAATCTGCTATTTGCCAAATTCAAGGAGTACAACCCATGAATCATAACCTCCACTTCAAAATCCAGTCTGTTGCAGTAAAAGGGCTATACTGTCTCTCAGTCACATTCAAAGACGGGAAAGCTTTTAACGTAGATATTGAACACATAATTAATAACTATCCTGGGCTTATTCCCCTGAAGGACAAATCTCTTTTTTCTCAAGCTTGTGTTGACGAATGGGGTACTGCTGTTATCTGGAATGACGAGATAGACCTTGCGGCTGATAACCTGAGGGCGGAAGCAGTAGAACAGTCTGGTGACATATCTCACGAGCGTATTTGGAACTGGATGCATCGTAACAACCTGACGCTTGACACCGCCGCATCTGCATTAGGCATTAGTCGCCGAATGCTTGCTTATTACCGTAACGGTGAAAAACCTATCCCAAAGCATATATGGTTTGCTTGTTTAGGCTGGGAACACTTCGGCAACGGTCAATCAGATTTAAAACTTGCCGCATGATTTTTTTGCATATATCGGCATTTATCGGCGGTTTATAAAGCCATTGCTTAATATTCCAGAATGGTGCTGATAAAATCTGGCCAGGACTGAATCGACGGGGACCTATAGGACCTATAGGGACCTATAGGGTAGAGTAGAGAACAGGTTTCACCCTGCCCTCCCTCATCAAACCGGACGTGCAGTTTTCCCGCATCCGGCTTTCCGATGTTCTTCACTACACGGCATGCGC
>VFJW01000140.1 GCA_009885845.1 Geobacter sp. | reverse complement strand
TGGAGAGGATTTTGCGGTCTGTGCCCGTGAAAATTCCCAGTGTCCTTCCGGAAGAGAAGGCGGCAATCTGGGTGAATTCAGTCCGGGACAAATGGTAAAAGAGTTTGATGCCGTTGTGTTCAGCGGTGAAGTTGGAAAAGTTCTTGGGCCGGTGCAGACACAGTTCGGTTATCATTTGATCGAAATTACCAAACGCTCCGAATAATACGAGGAGTTACGGGTCATGAAGTTACTTGATGGAAAACTATGTGCCGAGAGCCTCGTAACGGACATATCAAAACGGGTTGCCGGATACGTTGATTCGGGACTACGCAAGCCACATATGACTGTGATCCTGGTCGGAGAGCACGCCCCGAGCGAATCGTATGTAAAATCGAAAATCAAATCATGCGAGAGTGCCGGTTTTGAAAGTGCGCTGCTCCGTTTTCCGGAAAGTATTTCGGAATCAGATCTTCTTGCGAAGATAGCCGTGATTAATGCCGATCCCGTCACGGACGGTCTGATTGTGCAATTGCCGGTGCCGAAGCATATCAATCCACAGAATATCATCAACGCAATTGATCCGGAAAAGGACATTGACGGTTTTCATCCCACCAATTTCGGTCGCATGACCCTGGGGCAGAAAGCGTTCAGACCGGCCACCGCCTACGGTATCTGCAAGCTCCTCCAGTTTTATGAAATACCGGTAAAAGGAAAACATTGTGTCGTCATTGGCCGATCGAATATCGTCGGCAAACCGATTTCGATCATGTTATCCAATGATTTTGAAATCGGCAACGCAACGGTTACTCTCGCCCATATTGAAACTCCCCATGAACTGCTGCTGGATGAAACACGTCGGGCGGATATTATTGTTGTGGCGGTCGGTATCCCCGGATTTGTTACCGAGGATATGGTTAAAGAGGGTGCTGTGGTGATCGATGTCGGCATTAACCGGCTCGACAACGGCAAACTGGTAGGGGATGTGGATTTTGGACCTGTCAGTAAGAAATGTTCATGGATAACGCCGGTACCGGGCGGAGTCGGCAGAATGACCGTAGCGGCTCTGATGATTAATACGCTGATGGCGTATCAGAATAATTTTGATCTGGCCTGACCTGATCGATCATGCAGCCAACAAAAAAAACGGCCTTGCGGTCGTTTTTTTTGTTGGCGTTCAGTTGTCGTAAAATGGTAGCGATGGCATAGCGTATGGGGGCTACGGAATACTTACCAGTTCGATCTCAAAGGTTACGTTTTCGCCAGCCAGGGGATGGTTGGCATCAAAAGTAACCTGTTCTGCGGTTGTTTCGAGGACAACAACTTCAAGCTCCTCGTCATCCTCATTGGAGAGACTCAGTTCGTCTCCGACTTCCGGAAGAAGGTCCTCCGGAAGATCGCAACGTGGCACGGTGAAGACCTTTTCCTTGTCATACACGCCAAAAGCATCAACAGCGGCAATTTTAACGATTTTTTTCT
>VFJW01000002.1 GCA_009885845.1 Geobacter sp. | reverse complement strand
GTCAGAGTGAGGTCTGTTACGCAGTCGATGAAAACGGGCGCTATGTATTGGCAGAATCAGAAGGGTGGGAACCGGCCAATATCGCCAATATTCAGGCGTGGGACGTTATTCGCTGCGAAGTTACGGAAGTTCTTTTGAAGGTACAAGCAGGAGAATTGAGCCCGCTCGCATACCATATGGCCCGCTATCAGATGGACGCCAAACTCCTCTCCGGCTATGCCGGATTGTTCTGCTGGCAGGTACGCAGACATATGAAGCCGGGACCATTCAGCACGCTTAAACCGGCGCTGCTGGAACGTTATGCGACAATTTTTAAAACTTCTGTGGAAAAACTCTCTCGAATTCCGGAGTTATCCGAGATCGGCGATATCCAGAACTGATCACCATACACATCGGACGACCAACTCATTCCGATTTTAAATCAAAGATGAAATCAAGGCGGCGAGGATTGAGGCGACGAAGACGTACAATTCAGTACGTTGAGGAGTCGAAGACGAACCAACGAAGATAGCGCTTTGATTTAGAATCGGAATAATAAATGCTCACCAAGGAACCTAACGTGAATCTGGTTTTCCCCCACCGCCAAACAGCCCATTGCGAAAGCGGCGTAATCGCAAACCTGCTTACCTATCACGGCCTTCCGTTGTCCGAGGCGATGGCGTTTGGCATAGGTGGCGGACTTTTTTTCGGCTACCTTCCATTTATAAAAATCAATGGTCTGCCTCTTACCACCTTCCGAACCACACCCGGAAGCATCTTCAACCGGGTCACCAAACGGCTCGGCATCGGCGTAACCAGCAGCACGTACAGGGATCAAGGCCAGGCTATGGCCGAACTTGACCGCTATCTTGCTCAAGGAGTGCCGGTTGGCATGCAAACAG
Source organism: Geobacter sp. (assembly GCA_009885845.1). Taxonomy (GTDB): domain Bacteria; phylum Desulfobacterota; class Desulfuromonadia; order Geobacterales; family Pseudopelobacteraceae; genus JACRCG01. The sequence goes on along the minus strand of VFJW01000002.1, from coordinate 135 downwards.
GTGTCTACTGGCTTCCCTATTTTCCACCGGCATTGCGTTTCCATTTCAACGCCCATAATCTGGTCGCCTACGGCAAACAGGGGGATGACTACCTGATCAGTGACCCGGTAATCGGTGAACCGGTTATCTGTGCAG
>VFJW01000011.1 GCA_009885845.1 Geobacter sp. | reverse complement strand
CTTAAACGGATTAAAGATATATTACAGAAGGGGTAGGAGCATCCATGGAAATCAGAGCCGAAGAGATCAGCGAGATCATCAAAAAACAGATCAAAGAGTATGGCAAAGAGGTTGAAGTGTCGGAAACCGGCTCCATCATCTCCATCGGTGACGGTATTGCCCGTATTCACGGCCTGGCCGGTGCCATGGCTGGTGAGTTGCTGGAATTCCCCGGCGGCGTAACCGGTATGGTTCTCAACCTGGAAGAAGATAACGTCGGCGCCGCTATTCTCGGAGAATTCTCCGAGATCAAGGAAGGCGACACTGTCAAGCGTACCGGCCGTATTACCGAAGTCCCGGTAGGTGATGCACTGATCGGTCGCGTTGTTAATGCCATCGGCCAGCCTATCGACGGAAAGGGCGCTATCAATACCAGCAGTTTCAGCAAGGTAGAGATCAAGGCACCCGGTATTGTTGACCGTAAGTCGGTTCATCAGCCAATGGCCACCGGCCTGAAGGCTATTGACTCCATGGTTCCAATCGGGCGCGGCCAGCGCGAGCTCATCATCGGTGACCGTCAAACCGGCAAGACTGCAGTTGCCATCGACACAATCATCAATCAGAAGGGTGGCGATGTTGTCTGTATTTATGTCGCAATCGGCCAGAAACGTTCCACCGTTGCCCAGGTTGTTTCCAAGCTGACCGAGCATGGCGCGATGGATTACACCATTGTCGTTGCGGCAACTGCTTCCGAGTCTGCACCTCTCCAGTTTATCGCACCCTACACCGGTGTTACCATGGGCGAGTTCTTCCGCGACAGCGGTAAGCATGCCTTGATCATCTATGATGACCTTTCCAAGCAGGCAGTTGCCTATCGCCAGCTTTCCCTGCTGCTCCGCCGTCCGCCAGGACGTGAAGCGTATCCGGGAGATGTTTTCTATCTTCACAGCCGTCTGCTGGAGCGCGCCTGCAAGCTGTCCGACGCTCGTGGCGCAGGATCACTGACTGCACTGCCGATCATTGAAACTCAAGCCGGCGACGTGTCCGCCTACATTCCGACCAACGTTATTTCCATCACCGATGGCCAGATTTATCTGGAATCCGACCTGTTCTTCTCCGGTGTTCGTCCGGCGATCAACGTCGGCCTCTCGGTTTCCCGCGTTGGCGGATCTGCCCAGACTAAATCTATGAAACAGGTTGCCGGTACCCTGCGTCTTGACTTGGCACAGTATCGTGAGATGGCCGCTTTCGCCCAGTTTGGTTCCGATCTGGACAGAGCAACCCAATTGCAGCTGGAGCGTGGCGTCCGTCTGGTTGAGATCCTCAAACAACCGCAGTATCGTCCGATTCCCAATGAAAAGCAGGTTCTGATCATCTTTGCCGCCAACAATGGTTTTCTTGATGAGTTCCCGGTTTCTGCACTCAAAAAGTTTGAGGTCGAACTGTATGCCTATTTCGACAACCGTCAGGCGGAATTGCTTGCAGAACTTCGCGACAAGAAAGCGATTGACGATGATATGAAGGGTAGAATTATTGCAGCGATGGGGCAGTTCAAGAAGGAATTTACCGCGTAAACAAGGACGGTTTGAGATATGGCAAGCCTTAAAAGCATAAAAAAGCGGATCGTATCCGTAAAAAATACCCGCCAGATCACCAAAGCCATGAAAATGGTTTCGGCTGCGAAACTGCGCCGTGCCCAGGAAAATGTTGTTGCTGCACGCCCGTACGCAAAAAAACTTGGTGAAGTACTGCAGTCTTTGGCCGCGAACCTTGAAGGCGACCTCCATCAGTTATTGGAGAAGCGTGAGGCAAAAAAACTGTTGTTGATTGTGCTCACATCAGATCGTGGATTGTGTGGCGGTTTCAATACCAACCTCTGCAAAGCAGCTGACCGCTACATCAAGGAAAAAAAGGATTCATACGAGCAGATCAATGTCATGACTGTCGGCCGAAAAGGGTATGAATTCCTCAAAAGCCGCTACACGGTGTATAAAAACTTTTCAAATGTTCTGGCAAAACCCAATTATCAGACCGCAGCCATGTTGGCTCAGGAAGTTATCGACGGTTTTATTGCAGAAGAATATGACCAGGTGGAGTTGCTGTATAACTCTTTTCGTACGGTTATGACTCAGGACATCACCTTCCAGCAGATGCTGCCGGTAGTTCCAGACGAAACGACTGCTATCGACGAAACTCCTGTCGAGTTCATCTACGAGCCATCTGTTGGCGAGCTGCTGGCGGAGATACTGCCCAAAAACATTGAAGTGCAGATTTTTAAAGCCATGCTGGAGACGGTAGCCGGTGAACATGGCGCCCGTATGACCGCCATGGACAGTGCATCAAAGAATGCGAACGAAATGATCGGCAAGCTGACCCTCCAGTACAATCGGGCGCGTCAGGCTGCCATTACCACGGAGCTGATGGAAATTATCTCCGGTTCCGAATCGATTAAAGGCTAAAATTACTCTACTACGTAACACTATATGAGGCCGCAGGGCCGCAGGAGGACACCGTTCCATGAGTCAGAATACAGGTAAAATTTCGCAGGTCATCGGCGCAGTTATCGACGTCGAATTTGAGCCCGGCAAACTGCCGGAGATCTACCACGCACTGCGCGTGACAAATCCGTCCATTGATGACCGTGAAAACAATCTGGTACTGGAAGTTGCCCAGCATCTCGGCGAAAATTCAGTTCGTACTATCGCCATGGATTCAACCGATGGTCTCAAGCGCGGCCAGATCGTCACCGATACCGGCAAGCAGATCTGTGCTCCGGTTGGTGCCAAAACACTTGGCCGTATTATGAACGTTATCGGTGAGCCGGTTGATGAAATGGGGCCGATTGGTAATGAGAAGGAGTACGCTATCCACCGTGAAGCGCCTTCTTTTGAAGACCAGTCGACCAAAGTTGAAGCGTTTACAACCGGAATCAAGGTTGTTGACCTGCTCGCACCGTATGCCCGCGGCGGAAAAATCGGCCTGTTCGGCGGCGCCGGCGTTGGCAAGACGGTTCTGATTATGGAACTTATCAACAACATTGCCCGTCAGCACGGCGGTTACTCTGTTTTCGCCGGCGTTGGTGAGCGTACCCGTGAGGGGAATGACCTCTGGATGGAGATGAAGGAAACCGGCGTTCTTGAAAAAACCGCACTGGTGTACGGTCAGATGAACGAACCTCCCGGCGCACGTGCCCGCGTTGCTCTTACCGCTCTTTCTGTTGCTGAATACTTCCGTGATGAAGATGGTCTCGACGTGCTGCTCTTCATTGATAATATCTTCCGTTTTACCCAGGCGGGTTCCGAAGTTTCTGCACTTTTGGGTCGAATTCCTTCTGCCGTCGGTTACCAACCTACGCTGGCCACTGAAATGGGTGAGCTTCAAGAGCGAATTACCTCAACAAAAAAGGGCTCCATCACATCAGTTCAGGCTATCTACGTACCTGCTGATGACTTGACCGACCCGGCACCGGCGACCGCTTTTGCCCACCTTGATGCAACAACAGTTCTTTCACGTCAGATTGCCGAGCTCGGCATTTATCCGGCCGTTGATCCGCTTGACTCAACATCACGTATTCTCGATCCACAGGTAATCGGCGAAGAGCACTATGCTGTTGCCCGTTCCGTTCAGTTTGTTCTGCAGAAGTACAAGGATCTTCAGGATATCATTGCTATTCTTGGTATGGATGAGCTCTCTGAGGAAGATAAGCTTGTTGTTGCCCGTGCCCGCAAAATTCAGCGCTTCCTGTCCCAGCCGTTCTTCGTGGCCGAGGCCTTTACCGGCTCACCCGGTAAGTACGTTGAACTGAAAGATACCATAAAGGGATTTCAGGAGATAGTCGCCGGCAAACACGACAGCTTGCCGGAGCAGGCTTTCTACATGGTCGGCTCGATTGAAGAGGCTATTGAAAAAGCGGCTAAACTGGCTGCAGTATAAATAAGACAGGTTAAGGTTGAGATTGAGATTGAGATGTATCTTGGCCTCAACCACCAGAGGTTTTATATATGGCTGAAAAGATGAAGCTTGAAATCGTTACACCGTATAAAAAAGTTGTTGATACTGAGGTTGAGGAAGTTACTGCTACCGGCAGCTTGGGCGAATTCGGTATACTTCCGGGTCACGCGCCGTTTCTGACCTCACTCAAGATTGGTGAGCTCGTCTACAAAAACAACGGAGTAGCTGAGCATATGTCGCTCAACTGGGGCTATTTTGAGGTTCAGGACGACAAGATTATTGTGTTGGTAGAAACTGCTGAAACTGCTGCCGAGATCGATATTGAGCGGGCTAAAGCTGCTCTTGGGCGTGCAGAAGAGGCTCTTAAAAAGCTGACTCAAGAAGACAAACAGCATAAGATTTATGAGGCAGCTCTGGAGCGGGCGATTATCCGCATGCAGGTTGCCGGTAAAGCCGTTCGCAAGTAGGACTTCTGAATATAACTGATTTTTCCAAAGAGCGGCAGCGATGCCGCTCTTTTTGTTTGTGGAATTGGTGCGATGAGTTTGCTATAAGAAACGTGTCGCGAATTTTATTCTTCGGGAGAATGATATGCCCCAAACCAACGAACTGAAACGTTACCGCTGTTACGAGGTCTTTTCCCAATCTACCGGTGTTGAAATTCGGGCAGCGGTCAGGACCAGTGAAGAAGGCGGACAGGTCACAGAACGGAGCGGCAGGATTCATCTCCGCTTTTTCAAGTTGACGCCGAAAACGAAAGCGGACGATGTCACCCAGATACGTTTCATCTGCGAACCGGACGAGGCCTATGGACTTTCCCTCATTATACAGCGTGTTGCCGACTCTACGGTCGCCTGCAAGGAAAAACTGAACCCGCACAGGTTCTCTTTCGGGGGACAGGGGGAGGAAGCGGTTACGACGGTAACGGTGGAAAAATGGGAACGGGGCGGCAAGAGCGGGTTTGCCCTGACGGTTGGAAGGGGAAAGGATTTTATCAGCGTGCCGGTGCCTCATGCCAAATTTCTCTTCGCCGGAGAGTTTCTGCGAACGCTTTCGACAATGCAGAGCTGGGTTGAGCGGGCGGAGAAGAGTCACTGAACCGGTAAGTTGTTTCCGGTTCGGTAGTAAGTATCCCAATAAAAGCATTTGAAACACGGAGCAACTGCCAAAAGTAGGCGCCTCTAGGCGAGCAACGGAGTAAAAACAAAGAAGAATCTTTTTGTTAATACCTTATTGAGACTCACCTTTTTGGTGAATACTTTTTCTGATTTAAGGTCATGATTTTTCTGTTGCTCCGTTGCTCTGTGTTATTCGAACTGCCGTTTCAAGGATTATACTGCTGTCGGTTATGTTTCGAACGGCCGCAGAAAAACTACGGGAGGCACTAATGACTACGACTGTATGGACGATACCCGATCTGCTTCAGTTATCCGGTGGGTACTGGAATACCTGTGCACTGCATGCCGGTGTGAAACTGGATGTATTTTCTCGACTTGCCGACACAGCCGCCTCAGCCGAAGAGGTCGCGCTTTTCTGTCATTCCGAGCCGCGTGCCACCGGTATGCTGCTTGACTCGCTGGCAGCCATCGGGCTTCTGGAAAAGCGGGATGGAACGTATTGTGCCACGCCGTTTGCCGCAGAAAATCTTTCTCAAGCAAGTCCCGGATATCTGGGGCATATTATCATGCACCACCACCATCTCATGTCCGGGTGGGCCCGGCTGGACGAAGCGGTGACATCCGGCCGTCCCGTTCGCGGGTCTGTTTCACATAGTGATGATGAGAGTCGCCGGGAAAGTTTCCTGATGGGGATGTTTAATCTTGCCAGTCAGCTGGCTCCGCGGATTGCCGCGTCGGTGCCGCTGTCCGGCCGCAGCAGGCTGCTGGATCTCGGTGGTGGGCCGGGAACATATGCGATTCATTTCTGTCTGGCAAATCCTGAGATGACCGCCGTTATCTATGACCTTCCCACGAGTCGAACCTTTGCCGAGCGCACCATTGTCCGCTTTGGTCTTTCCGGAAGGATTGCCTTCTCACCGGGTGACTACCATGCCGATACGATCCCTTCAGGGTTCGATGTAGCCTGGCTTTCCCATGTCCTCCATGCCGACGGACCTTCTGCCTGTGTCTCGCTTCTGCGCAAAGCGGTCGAGGCCCTGAACCCCGGCGGCATTCTTATGGTACAGGAATTTATTCTGGATGATGCCAAGGACGGACCACCGTTCCCTGCACTGTTTTCACTCAACATGCTGCTTGGAACCGAGTCGGGACAGTCGTATTCGGGCAATGAACTGGCTGCCATGATGACGGAAGCGGGACTTTCCGACCTGCAGAGGCTTGCTCTGGATCTTCCTAATGGCGCCGGAGTGATGAGTGGTCGCAAGGGGTGATGGCAGGGAGGGGAACACAATGGAAGAACAGCTGCGCAGTGAAATAGTCCGTTTCATTGGAACACATCAGGGTAATCACCTTCCGGAGAGCTCCATCGCTTACTTTGAACAGCCACTGGTGGGGTTCAGCGCTGCTGCCGATCCAATCTTCCACAGGTACCGTCAGATTATCGGCCCGTTCCATCTTCTGCCGGATGATCTTCTCTCCGGTGCCGCTACCTCTGTCAGTTGGGTACTCCCCATCAGCAGCGCGGTGCGCGAGAGCAACCGCGTGCAGACGGATCTCCCTTCCCGTGAATGGGCATTGACCCGTACCTACGGTGAACAGATTAACGGTGACCTGCGGCGGCATCTGATCGCCTGGCTCGGCGAACGGGGACATGCCGCAGTGGCCCCCCAGTATTCGCCGCTTTGGAAAGAATTTAGTGAAACACCGGTCGGAATCGCCTCCAGTTGGTCGGAGCGTCACGCCGCGTATGCCGCCGGGCTCGGCACTTTCAGTCTGAGCGACGGTTTCATAACCACTCGCGGCATAGCACACCGCTGCGGCAGTGTCATCACCACTCTGGCGCTCACGCCGACTCTGCGAGCATCAGTCAGCCACCTGTCCAATTGTCTTTATTATCATGACGGAAGCTGTGGAGTCTGTATTGCCCGCTGTCCGGTCGGTGCGATCACCCGGAACGGTCACGATAAAGCCCGCTGTCGCGAATTGGTGTACGGAACTGCACCTGAAAAACTTTCAGAACAATACGGAGTTGCCCAAACCGGGTGTGGCCTCTGCCAGACCAAGGTCCCGTGTGAAGCCCGGGTGCCGGTTCTATAATCGATGAGTTTTACACAGAAACCCTATAACACCTTCTCAGAAGAATTGAAGCGGGTATTCGGCTGTAAAGTCCAACGAATATCAGTGGATGCCGGCTTCACCTGCCCCAATCGTGACGGTACGCTCGATTTTGCCGGCTGCATATTCTGCGGCGGTCACGGTTCCGGTTCATACGGAATACGGCGCGACCTCACTGTTTCAGCACAACTTGAAGACGGCAAAGAGGTCATGCGCCGCAAGTACCGGGCAGATAAATTCATCGCCTATTTTCAGGCATATTCCAACACCTATGCACCTGTTGGGCGTTTGCGGGAGCTGTTCTCCGAAGCGCTCGCGGTCCCGGATACGGTCGGCCTGATTGTTGCCACCCGTCCGGATTGTCTACAGGACGAGATTCTTGACTATCTGCAGGAACTTGACGGGCAGACCTATCTCTGGCTGGAACTGGGGATGCAGTCCATCCACGACAGGAGCCTGGCTCTTATCAATCGTTGTCATGACCACGTTTGCTCTGTCAATGCTGTGCAGCGGGCTAAATCACGAGGGATACGGGTCTGTGCCCACATTATTCTCGGGTTGCCAGGGGAAACGCGGGATGAGATGCTGGCCATGGCGGATGAGCTGAATCGACTCGGCGTGGCTGGAGTGAAATTGCACCTGCTGCACGTGATGAAGAATACGAAGCTGGCTGAGATGTACTGCCGTGGGGAAGTAACGGTTATGGGTAGGGATGAATATGCCGGTCTGGTCTGTGATTTTCTCGAACGGCTTGATCCGGATATCCTGATTCACCGCCTGACCGGAGATGGTGGCCACGATAATCTGGTAGCGCCGTTATGGTCCCTGAAGAAGTTCGAAATTCTCAACTTGATCGATGCAGAGATGGAGCGCCGTCGGACGCGGCAGGGGATATTCTTCAAAAAAACAGATAAGGCGCCGATCTAAAGGGCTCCAAAACAGTTCTGGTGGAAATATTATACCGTACGCTTATCAAACCATTCCGTTACCGGTAGTTTATCAGACGATTTCCCATGTTTTTTCCCCAGGCTTTCAGTCAGTTCATCTGCATGCATCGGCATTGCCAGATAAAAACCCTGAACTTCATCACACCCGAGTTTGGTAAGACTATACAGCTGATCGCTGTTTTCAACCCCTTCGGCAACCACCCGTAGGCTCAGGCTCTGTGCCATGGCTACAATGGCTTCGATGATTGCGGTGTCGCTCCCGTTGGCAGTGACGTCGGAGACAAAAGATTTATCGATTTTGATCCGATCGACAGGGAAATGCTTCAGATAATTGAGTGATGAGTAGCCGGTTCCGAAATCATCGATACTCAGTTGAATTCCCATCGTTTTAAGTGTGCGGAAGGTTTCGATAGTTTTCTCCACATTTTCCATGAGAACGCTCTCAGTGAACTCAAGTTCAAGATTGCAGGGATTAACGCCGGTCTCATTGATAATCATTGTGAGCATTTCGATAAACCGGGGATGTTTCATCTGCTTTCCGGAGATATTTACCGCCATCTTCAGATCGCGATGTTCAGTTTTATCCCATGCCCGCATCTGAAGGCAGGCACTACGGAGCACCCACTCCCCGACATTGTTGATCAATCCGGCATCTTCCAGGAGGGAAATAAAAGTTGCCGGCTGCATCAGGCCGAATTCTGAACTCTGCCAGCGCAGCAAAACCTCAACGCCTGCCATTTTAGACGTTTTAATATCCCAGAGAGGCTGATAGTGAAGAAAAAATTCCTGTTTTTCGAGACCCAGGCGCAGACTGTTTTCAAGTGCAACCCGCTGCATGATCTTTTGGTTCATTTCAGCTGAAAAGAAACGAAATTGGGACTTCCCCTCATTTTTTGCCTGATACATTGCCGTATCGGCACACCGGAAGAGGGTAGAGGCATCCACAGCATCATCCGGATAGACTGCAATGCCGATACTGGCGCTCGAGTAGAGCTGTTTTCCCTCGATCTCGAAGGGGTGAACGAAAATGGACTGTATCCGCTGGATAACGGCGGCGATATTATCCTGCATTGTGGCCGATGGGCATACCACCACAAATTCATCGCCGCCAAGTCGGGCCAGGACATCAGAATCCCGTATGCAACTGGAAAGACGCTCTGCAACCGAACAAAGAAGTTTGTCACCGACATCATGCCCCTGTGTGTCGTTTACATCCTTGAAGTTGTCCAGATCGAGGAAAAGCAGGTTGACATTGTCCCGATCGCGCTGAGCCTGAGCCAGGGTCTGTTGCAGTCGTTCAAGGAACATGCCGCGGTTGGGCAACCCCGTCACTAAATCATAATAGGCCAACTGATGGATCTTTTCTTCGGCAACTTTCCTTTCCGAGATGTCTTCACAGGTGGTAATGATGCCCAGATAACGGGATTCGCGGTCGCAAACGGAGATGGAGGTAAGCTGAGCCGGGAACTCTTCGCCGTTCTTACGGACATTCACGCTTTCGCGTCGCCAGACGCCGAGTTTTTGTAACTGGTCAGCGGCAAGCTGCCTGCTACGGTTACTGGTGGAAAACTTTCTGGCTTCTTTTCCAACAAGTTCGCTGACCTCGTACCCGTGGATAGACGCTTCGGCAGGGTTTGAATAAACGATAATTCCGTTTACGTCACAGAACGTAATGCCGATCGGCAGACTGTCCACGGCCACCTTCAGTATTTCCAGTTTCGCTCGACTTTCTGCAAGGCGCTTCACATTCCGGCTGGCCCGTAGCATGTAATGCATCCGATGCACCAGCAGTTCGGGATTAAGTGGTTTAGCGATGAAATCGGTGGCTCCGGCTTCGAAGGCGCGATTAATTGAATCCGGACAGTCCAGGCTGGTCATCATCAGGACAGAGGTGTGTTCCCCGCCGGGGAGAGTACGCATCTCCTGACAGGTCTCACAGCCATCCTTTCCCGGCATGATCAGATCAAGCAGCACAATATCAGGACGATCAGAGACAAAATGCTGCAGCGCCGAAATGCCGTCGGTTGCAATAATCACTTCGAAACCGGCAGTTGCCAGGGTGTCATTAAGCATCACCTGCATGAGCTGGTCATCATCGACAACGAGGATAACCGGCTTTTTGTTGTCTCTAATACTTATGGTTTCAGTCATAAAAACTCCACGAATAAAAAACTACAGGGAATATCTGATGATCCTTTCATAATTCCTGAATCATTTTTGTTATCAGAAGAATACCATAAAAGCCATTAATTGCAGCCCGCATATTTTCAGATCAGATTTTTCCTGCAAAAATCAGCATAAGGAACGCGAAGTAGAACGCCCCTCCCACAAGTAATATTCCCGGCGTCAGATGTTTTTTTATCCGGATCTGCAGGTATGCCATGCCGACCGAGGCAAAAGTCAGGGCTACGGTTAAAAGTGCCGCCCTGTTAAGCTGCCAGTCAGTCATCATGATGCCGATGGCGGTAATGATCGACCCCTGGAAAACCATGGCACCGGTTATATTGCCGATCGCCAGAGTGTCCTTACCCTTTCCAATCCAGATGACGCTGTTGAACTTCTCCGGCAGCTCGGTTGCAATCGGAGCAATGATCAGGGCGAGAATAAAGGGAGATATTCCCATCTGTACGGAAATAATCTGCACCTTCTCTACAAAAATATAAGATCCCCACACGATAAGCAGCAGAGAACTCAATACCTGGAAACCGATAATCGACATTTGTGGATCGTGGGATTTGGGGGCAAAATAGCAGGGATCGATCTCTGACTCCTCTATTTCATGAGATTCAGGCTCGCCGCCTCCCTTGAGAGTCTTCAGCACATACCCGCCGTAGATCAGAAAAAGAGACAGAGCGATAAAAGTCTTTATTACCGGGTGCCCACCCAGAAATGATGCAGTAATTGCCACTGAGTACAGGATCAGAAAGTATTCCATGTCGCGGCGCATGACGACCGTATCAACCCGCATTACGGGATAGTCATCACGTTTTTTCCGATTCAGTACCACTGCCAGTCCGCTGATGAAAAAAGCCAGCGTACCAAGCATGAACGGGGCCCCGATGATGGCGCCGACGCCGATCTTGTGGCCGGACTCGGGAGTGCCGAACATGATGGCGACAATCGGCACCAGGGTTTCCGGCAGGGCGGTGCCGACAGCCGCGAAAATGCTTCCCACCGCACCGTCGGAGAGTTTCATTTTCTTGCCGAACCACTCCAGTCCATT
>VFJW01000021.1 GCA_009885845.1 Geobacter sp. | reverse complement strand
TGATAGCATAAAATATACGTAACCTAACCGCTCTTTGAAAAAAGAGAGCATCTGGTTTACCTTTTGGGTCTCTCACCACACCAAAAGGAGGAACTCAGATGCTCCCAGGAGAAATGACTCTCCCAGAAGGAATTTTGCCTTTGACCGGACAAGCTGTCAATCAGCTTTTCCAGATGGTTTCGGTTGAAGCAGACACATGGCTCGCTCATGAGCTTCTGGACCGGCTCAAGATGCTGCAACGGATCTATTTTCAAGATCAAAGTGCAAACCACAATTGCCCGTCTTGCGGTGCAGACAAAATTATCCGCAAGGGATGGCGCAATAGGGTTTTGGGCACTTCGCGGGGCAAGGTCAGGCTGCTTGTCATGCAAGCATGCTGTAAAGCCTGTGGACGGGTATTTCGGCCCCTTAATGATATATTGGGTCTTCCCTTTGCCCGCCGCTTTCTCGACGAGCTCGTGGAGAAAGGGATAAAGCTCGGTACCCAGTTTTCCTTTGCACGTTCAGCAAACTCAATCCGTGAGCTAACATCCGGCAGTATCTCTGCTGAAGGGATACGCCAGAAGATTGCAGAGCGAGCCCGATCAATTGAGTTGCTGGACGATGTCTCGGGTCAGACCGTCATGGTTGACGCTACCAAAGCAAAGGCGGGTCCCAAGGAACGTGGAGTGCCGATACATCTGGCCGTGACGGCTGTTCCTGGTCCTTTTGTTGCTGGACGCCCGAGCATAGTAAAAAAGCTGGTTCACCTGCATGCAGGAGGCATTGGGCCGCTTCGAACGCACTTGAAAAAGCTTTCTCCCGACATTGTGATTCATGACGGGGGAGAGGATCTAACCGGATGCGCCAAACACGTGCAGCGTTGCCTTTGGCACCTGTCGCACCAGTTGGGACATTACCTCTGGCAAGACGGTATGGCCCACAAAGACAGAGGGGATTATCAGGATCACCTCAAAACGATTCTCTGGACCGGTGATAACAGAAAGCAACGTTATGATCAGTTTGTAAAAGACCTTGAAAGCTTCGGATTTAGAACGGCAGCCGGCCACCTGAAGGCTGCGGGAAATGAAGCGTTCACTTTTTTGAGAGCACCTGGAATCACCTACTCAACAACATCCCCTTTGGAGCGGGAAATGCGCGAACTCAATCGTCGGGCGGATGTTGGAGTACGCTGGAGTACACCAGGTGTCGAAAACGTTCTCAAAGTGCTTTTCCATTATCGTTTGAATCTGAAACCTGAAACTTAAACCAAATAGGTTACGTGTATTTGTTGCTATCAACTCACTAAGACGAGCCAACGAAGATAGGGCCTTGATATGGAATTGGAAT
>VFJW01000041.1 GCA_009885845.1 Geobacter sp. | reverse complement strand
GGCATGGTTCAAGTTAGATTGACATAGTCAAAAAGTGGCCCACGAGCCACATTCGTGCGATACTTAGTTTTGACAAAAAAACAATCGCAGGAGAGTGTATCGTGGGCACACGCAGAGATAATATCACAGGACAAGAACGGGCACAAATTGCGATGGAAGTGATGCCGACCTCTCGACCATATGGCACAGTCACACGTTTGGCGCGGGAGAACGCAGTCTCGCGGCAAACCATTTACACTATATCTGCGGTTGGTCGAGATATTTTGATTAAAAATATGGCTCCCGGCCCTCACGGGCCACAACCTGCGGAGAAGATCGTGCATGTTGATCGTGATCGATTGGTACGCAGTGCGGTTGTGTTGACCGGTGCGGGAGTTAGTCAGCGAGATATTGGCAATTGTTGTGATGCCATGTTGGATACATCTGTGTCTGCAGCTTGGGTAAACGCAGAGTTAGCGCAGGTGGAAGCGGTGGCGGCTCAGGTCAATCTGAGTTGGAAACCGTCGAACTATGAAACCTTGTCGGGAGATGAGATTTATTCGAATGGCAGTCCGAATTTGATGGTGATCGGGAATGATACGCTGTACATCTATGCTCTGACCCGCCAACCTTCGTGCGACGGAGAAACATGGGCATGCGTCTTGTTGGATACACCAGAGAGCCCGCAGTTTTCGAGTGACGCCGGAACCGGATTGGCAGCAGGCGCGAAAACTGCCGGAATAACGGTTCATCAGTTGGATTGGGATCATTTGCTACGTCCTATCTGGGGGCAGGTTTCCCGTTTGGAACGGCAAGCCTATGCTCTTTTGGAGGCTATTGAAGAGCGCGCTGCTCAATTTGAGCAATCGAAAACCTCGAAGCGGCTGGAACATCATCTGAACGTTTGGGAGAACTTGAACGCCCAAGCTCAGCAAAAAATCGTTCAGTATGACCAATTTAGTCAACTGGCGCAACAGGTGGATGATCAATTCGCCCTGATTGACTTGAATAACGGACAATTGCGAGATCCGTTGGCTTCCGCTGCTATTGTGCGCTCAGTTGGAAAACAACTGAGCGCATGGAAAGGCCGTATTTACGAAAAATTGAGCGCCAATCTTACCAATTGGGCTGATGGTTTGTTTGCTTACCAACCCGGTCTTTCACTGGCTTTGCAGCTCTTTACCGAACAATGGGGGGCAGAAGCCACTCAGTCTTTATTTTGTATGTGGCAAATCGAATCTGATCAGAAACGCCATCCTAAACCATTAGTCTACCGACAAAACCGACAGAGCCTATGGGAAGTGCATCTCACAAAAGCGGTCAATTGTTTAGGCCTGGAACAACTTGACACTGCATGGAAAGCTCTCTGTCAGGTGTTAGATCACTCATGGCGGGGCAGTATGTTGTGCGAATGTGTCAATAGTTTGCTACGCCGTGTCTTGGATAGGCGTAAAAACAGCGATCAAGGCTGTCTCGAATTGTTTCGCTTTTTGCACAATGCTTATTCTTTTGCCAGAGGAAAACGCGCTGGACATAGCCCAGCGGAACTTGCTGGCATTCAGCTACCCGACGACCCATTAACCTTATTGGGGCTGGTTGCAAAGTGTCAATCTAACTCCTTGGGTTTCTGAACCATGCCCAAAATGGACAAAGATGGGCGTGCCGGTTTTAGGGACGCATCCGATGAACTCCTGGGACGGGTGCGGGTAGCTACATCAGGATACCCACGCGCATTGGAGGCGTTTTATGGCATTATGCGTGTGGACAGACACACCAATATCGAAGAATTATTAGACGACGGACTACCAGAAAAAGTGGTTGAAGAACTGGTCGGCAAAGCATTTAGCCGCTTGGAACCAACCAGTCAAAAAGTTATTCAGGCTTTGGCGGCATATAATCGCCCGGTCTCTTCCGCAGCGGTTGATTTTGCGCTACATCAGCATATTATCGGCATTAACAGCGCGCCAATCTTAGAGCGGCTTGTGAGTATGCACTTTGTGCGCCGTGAGACGAAACGCTACTACCTGCACCCTGTTGACCGGGAATTTGCTTTTAGCAGATTGCCAGTTGGAGATGCTGCAAAAAGAGTTGGACAGGGTGCGCGCGCGCGTACCTGGGATCGACATGCGCTGACCTTAGGCGATTCCAGAAAAATAATCATCCCAGGGCTGGTGGTGGGTCAGGTACAATTTTCACGAACCACTTATCCAAGTCAGGTAGCCGCTCGAAGCGTTTTTCTAATTCATCCATTTTTTTCTGCGTCAAACGGACACCGGTTTTATACACTTTTTCCACCAATTTTACAACCGGGTGAACCCCATTCCAAGTCATGGTCTCCGCGAATTTGAGTACGGTGTTAACCGTATCTAACAAATTGCCGTTCCAGTGCTTTTCCAATATTCCCCAAGTCCGCTCAATCGGGTTGTACTTGCTGTGATATGGTGGATAATAAGCCAATACGACGGTCAGTTGAAATTGGTCGGCAAACTCGGTCACCCGTTTCATAAATTGAGTTCGGCGACTGTTATTATCTGGGCCATTATCCTGGTTGAACAAGAGCGTAGTCACTTCAGGAAAACGCCAACTTATCATTTGCCAGAAATCACTCAGGCAATCTGCTATGAAGTCTGGCGTGACCTTGGTAGCAGTAAAATACAAATATAATTCATTATGGTCTGGCAGGAAGATGCCCCACGGGGTCAGGGTCTGATCGGGCCGAAAATCATGGTCCATTGCTCGAATTTGGGCGCGTGTTTGCCCGCGACGCGAAAATGGACCCAGCAAAAGCAGGGCCTTTGCATCGGTCGAGATGCGTAAGACACTTCCATCTTTTCTGGCTGCGCTGTGCAACAGGTCGAGTTGGTCAAAAATGGCGTCTGTTTCAGGAATCTTCTTCAAAGGACGGCTTTTCTGCACCAGATGTAGCCGATACTTCAAGGCGTTCATCTTCACCCGGATGGTCTCTTCGGTAGGTAGTTTGTCTTCTGCATAATTCTTTTGCAACACTAATTGTTTGCGCATTTCCGCTGCCGTTAGCCGGGTATACAACTGGGTCGTTTTGAAGGTGGGATCGGTCTGACTTTGGAAATCCGCTATCGAGCGGATATCGTCTAATAAATTCGGCAGGTTTGCCTCCGCAGGTTTCCTGCCTCGTGCCGAGAAATTGTCAATGCACGAAAAGCCGCTTTGTAATTCGTGTTGCCCTTTCTGGATCGTCCCGCGATTCCACCCCAATTCTTCTTCGGCCCGGCGCTGACCGCCCCAGCCGATTTTCTCGACCACGTCTGCCATAAAGATACGCCGCGCACTGCCGGATAACGCTTTCGCTGTTTTCGTGAACAATTCCTTAAGCTCTTCTGTGAGTTCCATTGTCATCTCCTGACTCAATATCAAGGTCTAGTTTACCCAACTTTGGAATGATTTATTTTCTGGAATTTCCT
>VFJW01000110.1 GCA_009885845.1 Geobacter sp. | reverse complement strand
TTTGGTCTCCTGTAGCCATTTTGTCCGGTTCATTGGTCGTCTCCCAACGACAAATTAAACCGGACAGGTTATGTGCTACAAGACCGGACATATCATTAACTCGTGACAGGTCAGCCGTTTTAGTTGAAAAATCCGGAAAAAACAGCTAAAACGGAACACAATTTTATTAATGGACGTATTAAGTGTTTTTTTCACTACTTTCGGGAGGCATTCATGAGTCTAATCAAGTTGTATGATACAACCCTGCGCGACGGCACTCAAGCCGAGGATATCTCGTTTCAGATGGAAGATAAAATTCGCATTGCTCACAAACTCGACGAATTGGGTGTCCATTATATTGAGGGAGGGTGGCCGGGAAGTAATCCCAAAGATGTCGCTTTTTTTAAAGATATAAAAAAAGAGAAGCTGAATCAGTCCAAAATCGCTGCGTTTGGTTCTACCCGCCGTGCCAAAGTGACTCCGGACAAGGACAGTAATATCATTACACTGGTAAAGGCCGAACCTGATGCGATCACCATATTTGGCAAGACCTGGGATTTTCATGTGCGTGAAGCATTACGCATCTCACTGGAGGAGAACCTGGAGCTGATTTTTGATTCCCTCGAATACTTGAAAAAACATGCTCCGGAGGTGTTTTATGATGCGGAACATTTCTTTGACGGCTACAAGGCTAATCCCGGGTATGCGATAAAAACCCTCCAGGCTGCTGAACAGGCAAATGTCGACTGCATTATCCTCTGTGATACAAATGGCGGCACCATGCCGTTTGAGATCGCAGATATGGTCAGGACGGTAAAAAAACATATCAAGACGCCGCTCGGTATTCATACTCATAATGACGGTGAGTGTGCCGTAGCCAACACCATGATTGCGGTTGAGCAGGGGATTGTGCAGGTACAAGGAACCATCAACGGGTTCGGTGAGCGCTGCGGCAATGCCAATCTCTGCTCAATCATTCCGGCGCTGAAGGCCAAGATGAAGAAGGAGTGCATTACCGACGAGCAGATGCGCCATCTGCGTGAAGTGTCACGTTATGTGTATGAACTGGCCAACATCTCCCCGAACAAGCATCAGGCCTACGTTGGTAACTCCGCTTTTGCCCACAAGGGTGGCGTGCATGTCAGTGCAATCCAGCGGCATCCGGAAACCTACGAACATATGCGTCCGGAACTTGTCGGCAATTGTACTCGCGTTCTGATTTCAGACCTGTCCGGTCGCTCCAATATTCTCGCCAAGGCTGAAGAGTTTAACATCAATCTTGACAGCAAGGATCCGGTTACCATGGAGATCCTTGACAATATCAAGGAGATGGAAAATCGCGGCTATCAATTTGAAGGTGCCGAGGCCTCTTTTGAGCTGCTGATGAAAAAAGCACTTGGTTCTCACAAGAAATTCTTCACTGTTCTCGGGTTCAGGGTTATTGATGAGAAGCGGGGTGAAGATCAGAAGCCGATAGCCGAGGCTACTATCATGGTCAAGGTCGGCGGTAAGGTTGAGCATACTGCCGCTGAGGGGAATGGACCGGTAAATGCTCTTGATAATGCCATTCGTAAAGCGTTGGAAAAGTTCTATCCAAAACTGAAGGAAGTGAAGCTGCTGGATTATAAAGTGCGAGTTCTTCCTGCCGGTCAGGGCACCGCTTCAGCAACCCGTGTTCTGATTGAATCAGGTGATAAAAATTCACGTTGGGGGACCGTCGGAGTTTCTGATAATATTATCGACGCATCTTATCAGGCACTGATAGACAGTATCGACTACAAGCTGCACAAGTCGGAGGAGTAAGCCGGAAGTGGATACCATGCACCGGGTGGTGATGGTTTCATGTGCGGCACTGCTGCTTGCACAGGTGTTAATGAAAAGCCGCACGGGCCAGGAACTTCCTGTCCATGTGGCTTTTCGCGTGTTTTCGAGTGGCAGGGTGACCGTCAAGGTTGATGGAGACGTGCGTCATCAGGGGATATATGAATTGTCCGCCAATAATTTGGCGATAGACGCCATAAAAATGGCAGTTCCGATGCGCTCCGTAAAACTGAGCGTAACTGATTCTGCCGTCGCCGGCTTGTCGTTGCAAAACGGTTCTGCAGTAACTCTTGAGCTGCTGCCGGATGGTTCGCATCACCTTGCTGTAACTGACATTGGTGTGTCAGAGCGGATGGTTCTTGGCATACCACTTGATATTTCAACAATGAGTGAGGCGGATTTTGGCCGACTGCCAGGAATCGGGCCCGCTTTGGCCAAAAGAATAGCAGACTGCCGTCAAAAAAATGGCGGTGTGTTGCGTGTTGAGGATCTGGTTATGATCGAGGGGGTAGGCGAAAAGAAGTACCGCTTAATTCTTTCCTACCTCCAACCATCTAAAACTAAATAATAAATTATAAGACGAGGAAGTTTTCGATTGTCACTGACAGATAATCTGTGAAATTGGCACGTATGATGAATTACTCCGCCTGTATCGATTTATTACGGTAGTCAGGGGGGATTCCATGCACTGTCCGCGTTGCAAAGGTCGCATGTTTGCCGAGAAGTTTTACGATTTTGTCCGTTCTTTTGACGCCTGGAAATGCACCTGTTGCGGAGAACTGCTTGATTCCACCATTCTTGCCAATCGGGCCAGAAATAACAATACGCATCTCGGGTAGCCGGAATCAACTGAAATTGTCTGTGAAGCTTTGAGGGAACCTGAATTCAGGTTCCCTTTTTATTTGACTCTGCATCGCTGACAGGTTAATGAACAGCTCCACGTTTTTGATTATGTCTGAGCTGAGGAGTAACAACGCATGAGAAATGATGGTCGCAGTGCCGCTGATTTACGTCCAGTAACAATAACGCGCAATTTTACCAGATATGCTGAAGGCTCCGTGCTGATCGAATGTGGAGACACCAAAGTTCTTTGTACGGCATCGGTGGAAGAATCAGTGCCACCGTTCATGAGAGGCAAAGGTACCGGTTGGGTGACTGCTGAATATGCCATGCTGCCGCGCGCCACACATACTCGTTCGTCACGTGAAGCGGCAAAAGGCAAACAAACCGGACGCACCCTTGAAATCCAGCGGTTGATCGGCCGTTCCCTGCGCGCAGTGACTGATCTGACAAAGCTTGGCGAACGCTCGGTGTATATCGATTGTGATGTCATACAGGCTGACGGTGGAACTCGTACCGCCTCAATAACCGGAGCTTATGTTGCTCTTGTTGATGCGCTGACGACACTGAAAACACGTGGTCATCTTGCAGAAATCCCGCTCAAGGAAGCTGTTGCGGCGGTCAGCATCGGTATTGTGGATGGGGTGGCACTGCTGGACCTGAATTATATTGAAGATTCTTCTGCAGAAGTTGACATGAATTTTGTCATAACCTCCAGCGGTCGATTTGTCGAGGTGCAGGGAACAGCTGAAGTTGAGCCGTTTACGAGCGCTCAGATGGATGCTATGCGTGACCTTGCGTTAGGCGGTGTACAGCAGCTCTTTGCGTTTCAGCAGGAGGCGCTGGCGAGATGAAACAGTTGGTGATAGCGACCAGAAATAAAGGTAAGATCCTGGAAATAAAGGCGTTGCTGGCCGGTCTGGTTGATCAGATCAGCTCTGCTGCTGATTATGCCGATTTTCCCGAAACGGTTGAAGATGGGGTTACGTTCGAAGAGAATGCCCTCAAAAAGGCTCGTGAGGCAGTGCTTTTTACCGGGCTTCCGGTTCTGGCTGACGATTCCGGTCTTGTTGTTGATGCGTTACATGGCCGTCCCGGAGTGTATTCTGCGCGATTTGCAGGTGAGGATGCAGGTGATGCCGCCAATAACGCCCGGCTGTTGAGTGAATGTCAGGATATTCCTGCTGAACAGCGTCAGGCTGCATTTGTTTGTGTGCTGGCTTATGTCACACCGGCAGGAGATGAACGACTTTTTACCGGCAGGGTCGCCGGACGAATTCTGCCAGACTTCAAAGGGGAAGGGGGTTTTGGCTATGATCCGCTTTTTCTGGTTGATGGTTTTGAACGGAGTATGGCAGAATTGACTCTGTCTGAAAAAAACAGAGTAAGCCACCGTGCCCAGGCCTTTTTGAAATTCCGGGAATACCTGGAAACGATTGAATTAAGGGAAATATAATTTTGAAGAAAAACAGCACATACGAGCAAACGAAGAAAAAGCCGACGCAGGTGTCATTGGGAAAACCAGTTGGAGTGCTTCCCGTAGTCAAGCCATTTGTACCTTTGACCCGCAAAAGTGTACTGGAATTGCGTATATCTTCTCTGGATGAAGACGGCTACGGAACCTCGCGTAACGAAGATGGAATGACGCTTAAAGTCGGGGGAGCTTTGCCCGGTGATGTTGTTCTTGCCGGGATTGATCATGTTGCCGGAGGTACGGCATTCTGTCATGTGAAAAAACTTATTCAGCCGTCTCAGTTGCGGAGTAACAACCCACCCTGTCGCGAGAGTGCCGACTGTTTTGGCTGCCCGCTGATTGCCATGAAATATTCGGAGCAGAAAAACTGGAAGCGCGGCATGATTCTGGCCGAGATAGCTAAATATCCCGCTCTTTCCGGTATCGTGGTGCATCCGTTGTTGTCTCCGGATAATCTGATTCATTATCGTACGACAGCAAAGTTGACGGTGGCCGGTA
Organism: Geobacter sp.; assembly: GCA_009885845.1. Lineage (GTDB taxonomy): Bacteria > Desulfobacterota > Desulfuromonadia > Geobacterales > Pseudopelobacteraceae > JACRCG01. Next base: position 4,180 of record VFJW01000110.1, on the reverse strand, counting down.
AGTTCTCTGAACCGTTTATCGGCATCTATCGCCGTGCAAGTCATGATGTTTACGATCTGGAACAGTGCCCGATTCATCATCCGCTCATTGACAAGGTGGTTGAGGCGGTGAGAAAGGGTATAAAGAAAGGGAAGGTGCCGATTTATAATCCGCACAGTAAAATGGGTTTGCTGCGCTATCTGGTTGTACGTGTTTCCACACATGAGAAAAAAGCGATGGTGGTTTTTGTAACCTCGCAACGCTCCTTCAATGAGATTCATCATCTGGGTCGTTTTGTCCAGGATCTGGTGCCCGAGGTTGATGTTGTTGTCCAGAATGTGAACGCAACTGAAGGTAATGTGATCATGGGGCAGAAAGATTATTTTCTGACGAAAAAACTGTATCTGACGGAGCGGATTGGCGATGTTGTCTTCAGGATATCGCCACGTTCATTTTTTCAGGTTAACAATAGCGGAGCCAATCTGATCTACCGTACGGTGCGGGAATGGGCCGGACTTACCGGCAGTGAAACGGTTCTTGATCTGTACTGCGGTATTGGCGGAATTGCACTGTTCCTGGCCGGAGTCGCCAAAGAAGTGATAGGTGTTGAAGTGGTTGACGAGGCGGTGGAAGATGCAACCATGAACGCACGAATAAACGGGATCAGAAACTGCCGTTTTGAAGCGGGAGACGTTGCCGTTTTACTTGATGAAATGTCGAGTGAAAAGTTGCCGGTTGATGTGGCAGTGTTAAATCCACCACGTAAAGGGTGTGATCAAAACGTACTGGAACGGGTTGCGGCCCTTGGACCAAAATCAATCCTGTATGTCTCATGCTCACCCCAAAGTCTGGCGCGGGACCTTGATGTTTTGAACAGGCTGGGGTATACGTGCAGCGAAATCCAGCCTGTCGACATGTTTCCTCAGACAGTACATGTAGAAAACGTTGCGAGGTTGGTTAAGCAATAGCTCAAAACGATAAAATCAGCTTGACATCTATGGCGTAATTTGCTATTACTCTCCAGCTTTTTGATGTAGGCGCGTAGCTCAGCGGGAGAGCGCTACCCTGACACGGTAGAGGTCGGCGGTTCGACACCGCCCGCGCCTACCATTATAAAGTGTGCTGAAGCGAGCAGGATGCAGGCATCGATGTATCGATGCCTTTTCTGTTTGCCCTCTTACAAGGGACTTATTATGGCTACAATTGCAATCACACTACCGGATAATTCTTCCCGTGAGCTGAACGAGGGAGCTACCGTCTATGATCTGGCCGCTTCAATAGGTGCCGGCCTTGCCAAAGCTGCACTCGCTGGAAAGATCAACGGCCAGCTGGTTGATCTTTCTTCCCGACTGGCTACTGGCGATCATGTTGAAATCATAACTGAAAAAAGTCCTGAAGCACTCGATATTATTCGTCATTCCGCTTCGCATCTGATGGCTCAGGCCGTCAAGGAACTCTTTCCTCAGGCCAAAGTCACGATTGGGCCCGCTATTGAAACCGGCTTTTATTACGATTTTGATGTTGAAAAACCGTTTACTCCGGACGATTTGGAACGTATTGAAGCAAAAATGCTGTTACTTGCATCCGCCGATCAGAAGATTGAGCGAAACGAGTACACCAGCGCAGATGCGATCAGTATGTTTGAATCGATGGGGGAACCCTATAAAACTGAATTGATCAACGATCTTGGTGTTGAGCGTGTTTCGGTATACCGCCAGGGCACGTTTGCCGATCTTTGTCGCGGCCCGCATCTCCCCTCTACGGCCCGGATCAAGGCTTTTAAACTGCTTTCAATTGCCGGCGCGTACTGGCGGGGTAACGAAAAAAACCGTATGCTTCAGCGCATATACGGGACTGCTTTTATTGATAAAAAAGAGCTTGAAGCGTATCTGCATCGTCTTGAAGAGGCAAAACGTCGTGATCACCGCAAGATCGGGAAGGAGTTGGACCTGTTTTCGTTCTCGGACGAAGTTGGTGCCGGCTTTCCTATCTGGCACCCCAAAGGTGCTATACTGCGCATGGTTCTGGAAGATTTTGAGCGCAAGGAGCATCTGAAGCGTGATTACGATATTGTCGTAGGTCCGCAGATACTCAAGAGTGAACTCTGGCAGCGTTCGGGTCACTACGAAAATTACCGTGAAAATATGTATTTCACCGAGGTGGATGAGCAGAGTTACGGCATCAAGCCGATGAACTGCCTTTCTCACATGATGATCTACAAGTCCCAGCTGCGCAGTTATCGTGACCTTCCGCTTCGTTTTTTCGAACTGGGCACGGTTCATCGTCACGAACGAGCCGGCGTGCTTCATGGTCTCATGCGGGTACGCTGCTTTACACAGGATGATGCTCACATTCTCTGCACTCCTGAACAACTGGATGCTGAAATTAAAGGTGTCATTGCTTTCGTTAACGATGTGATGAATATCTTCGGTTTTGAGTATGAAATGGAACTCTCAACCCGTCCGGAAAAATCAATCGGTTCAGATGCCGACTGGAAACAGGCTACTGATGCTTTGCAGTCAGCTTTGAAAGATTCCGGTCGTCCTTACGAGATAAATGAGGGTGATGGGGCATTTTACGGGCCTAAAATAGATATAAAACTGCGCGATTGTCTTGACAGGAGATGGCAGTGTGCTACTATCCAGTGCGATTTTACCCTTCCGGAGCGTTTTGATCTGACCTATGTTGCTTCTGATGGTGAGCGTAAGCGCCCCATCATGGTGCATCGTGTGATCCTCGGTTCGATTGAGCGGTTCATTGGTGTTCTTATTGAGCACTTTGCCGGTAGTTTCCCGCTCTGGATTTCTCCGGTTCAAGCAATCGTTGTCACGGTAACTGATAATCAGGTTCCGTATGCTCAGGAAGTCTACCGGCAGTTGCGTAATGCCGGAATTCGCGTTGAACGTGATGTTCGCAATGAAAAGCTCAGCTTCAAGATTCGTGAAGCTCAGCTCCAGAAGATACCTTACATGCTGGTAATCGGTGATAAGGAAGTTGAACAGGGGACGGTGACACCTCGCTATCGCGATGGTAAGAATCTCCCCGCAATGAAACCGGAAGAGTTTGTTGATTTTGTAAGCCGGGAATGTGAACAGTATAAATAAGATATAAGTCAGATAGCAGTTGCGAATAAACTGCTGTCAGGAGGTGTCGCCATAGCAAAACCGACCGTCAATATCAATCAAGCCATTAGAGTTTCTGAAGTTCGGGTAATCGGTGCAACAGGAGAGGCGCTTGGTGTGCTTTCCCTTTCACAGGCGCTTGAACTGGCCGAACAGCAGCAACTGGACCTCGTTGAAGTTTCACCAACGGCAGTTCCACCTGTATGCAGGATTATGGATTATGGCAAGTTCAAATATCAGCAGAGTAAAAAACTGCAGGAAGCAAAAAAGAAACAGGTTCATGTGCTGCTCAAGGAAATCAAGCTGCGCCCCAAGACGGATAGCCATGATCTTGAGTTCAAAATAAACAACGTCAAACGTTTTCTTGAAGAAGGAAATAAAGCGAAGATTACGCTTGTATTTCGCGGTCGCGAAATTACCCATATGGATGTCGGTCGTGCTGTTATTGAAAGAGTCGCTAAAGAATTGCAGGATGTATGCGTTATTGAAAATCAACCCCGCGTTGAGGGTCGAAATATGTATATGATTGTTGCACCAAAGCCGAAAAAATAATGATGTAGCTATAGTTACCGGTAATTTTTAACACGAAAAGGAGTTTATTATGCCAAAGATTAAAACCAACCGTGGTGCCGCTAAACGTTTCAAAAAAACCGCGTCCGGTCGCATCAAGTGTGGATGTGCTTTTACCAGCCACATTCTGACCCCCATGTCCCGTAAGCGTAAACGTAATCTTCGTGGCGGTTCTATGGTCGCAGCCGTTGACCAGAAGAATATTGCCCGTCTGATTCCTTACAAATAACCAGTTTTCTCTCTCATATTTGCGAGGGAATGCATAATGCCACGAACCATGAGGAAATTGTCTCCCCTTATGGATCTGGCCAATTCAGCAACGAAGGAGTAGTGACGTATGGCAAGAGTAAAAAGAGGATTTAAAGCGAGACGCAGACGCAACAAGGTATTGAAACTGGCTAAAGGTTACCGTGGCGCACGAAGCAAGCTGTTTCGCAGTGCGACAGAGGCGGTAGACCGGGCTCTCAATTATGCCTTCCGCGATCGACGCGTCAAAAAGCGTGATTTCC
>VFJW01000139.1 GCA_009885845.1 Geobacter sp. | reverse complement strand
GGTTCCTTTGAGATTTTAAATTATTACGCTCGGGGGAGGTGCGGACATCAATCCTCCGGTATTTCGCTTGCCGCACAGCCAGAGTATTCCAAAAGTTCGACCGCGAGCTTCTCCATTTCCATCTCAAGAAGTTCCAATGTCCGTGGCGCTTCCTCCAGATTGTTTTGTTCCCCCATCTCTGTCAACCGCTGTGTCAGCATCAACGGCTCCGAGCGGCTGAAAAGGCCCACGCTTGTTGTAAAAAGGTGGGCTCTCTTCTGCAGGTCCCCGGAGTTGCCGGCGGAGACAGCGGCTGAAATCTCGTCCAGCCTGTCCCTAAAAGAGGCCAGGAATTCGCCGATAATTTCGTTGACGATCCCACGGTTGCCCTGCATTGCTTCCAGAAGGTTGGCAAGTGCGTCTACTGTTTCGCTGCCGGAATCTTTGGTAGCGGCTCTTTCATTAAGCAAACCTTCAATCTCGGCAATCAAGGATTTGAAGTTGATCGGTTTTGCGCAGTGCCGGTCCATCCCGGCTTCCAGGCATTTTTTCAAATCTTCCTTGAAGACGCGGGCGGTAAGCCCGATGATCGGGACCGCGCAGAGGGGAGGCTCAAACAAACGGATGGCGCGGGTTGCCTCAAAGCCGTCTAAGACCGGCATCTGCACGTCCATCAGCACCAGGTCGAAGCCGCCGCTCTTGGCTGCGGTGACTGCTTCCAGGCCGTTTGAAACACTTTTGATCCGCCACCCCTTCATTTCCAGCAAGGTTGTGATCGCTTTGCTGGAGATTTCGTTGTCTTCGGCCAGCAAGATGCGCCAGGCGTTCCCTGATTGAACCAGATGATTCTCCTTTGGGGTGACATCGGGTGCCGGAGAAGTGATGTCCCGGTTCTTGGCGGCCAGCGCTTCATTAATGGCGGCCAGCAACTTCTGCTGGAAGACCGGCTTGACCAGATATGTTGAGACCCCCAGACGGCGGCTCCTGGCCGCATGGCTGATCATGTCGTCGGAGGTGATCATCATGATGGTGAGACACACCAGTGCCGGGTTCTGCCTGATCTTCTCCGCCACTTCGAAGCCGTCCATCTCCGGCATCATACAATCGAGCAGCAGGAGCTGGAACGGATCGGATTTTCTAACGGCCTCTTCCAGAAGCCGAATTCCAGCCGCGCCGCTATCGGCAAGAGAACTCCTCATCTCCCACCCTTTCAAAAAGCCGTTCAGGACGTAACGGTTGGTGGGATTGTCGTCCACGATCAGCGCCTTGACTCCCTTCAGTGAGTTGTCGGCGTTCGTGTGGCGGCTGACTGCGCAGACAGGAAACGCAACCGAGAAGGTGAACGTGCTCCCCGTACCGACTGCACTTTCCACTCTGATCTCGCCCCCCATCAGCTTTACCAGCTGCACGGAGATCGGGAGGCCCAGGCCGGTGCCGCCGTAGTGATGCGTCGTGGAGGAATCTGCCTGGGTGAACCGCCCAAAGATCTTCTCCAGTTGGTTAGCCGGAATGCCGATACCGGTGTCCTTCACGCTGAACATCAGCCGGCATGCGGGGACGACGGGGGAAAGTGGGGCGTCTTTTCCGGCGTTTTCGGGCCATACCCGGATGACGATCTCTCCGTCATGGGTAAATTTGATGGCATTGCCGACCAGGTTGTCCAGAACCTGGCGCAGGCGCCGGGGATCGCCTATTACCATCGGAGGCAGATCCTTGTGCATGTCGCAGGTGATTTCAAGCCGTTTTTGGTGTGCCCGGACCGCCAGGGAGCGGACCGTTTTTTCCACCGTTCCCCTGAGATCAAACTCCTGCTCGTCAAAGTCGATACTGCCGGACTCGATCTTGGCAAAATCAAGCATGTCGTTGATCAGCGACAACAGCGATGCGGAGGAGGTCTTGGCCAGGGAGAGATATTCCAGCTGGTCGCGTGAAAGCTCGGTGCTGATGGCAATCTCCAACATCCCCAGAACCCCGGTAAGCGGGGTACGCAACTCATGGCTCATGTTGGCCAGGAATTCGCTTTTAGCCAGGCTGGCCGCCTCGGCCGCCTCCTTGGCAGCGGCAAGTTCCACAGCCTGTGCATTCAGTCTGCGGTTCGAGTCCGCAAGCTTCAGGTTGACCACGGCCACCTCTTTGGCATGTTTCTGGATGATGCTGTTCTTATGGAAGAGTTCGGCAAATATCCCAACTTTCGTCTTTAATACGTCGGGATTGATCGGTTTGACCAGATAGTCCACCGCACCGAGGGAATACCCCTTGAACTGCTGCGTTCCGGCATCGTCGAAGGCGGTCAGGAAGATGATCGGGATGTCTGCGTTCCGATCCGATTGCCGAATCATCGTAGCGATCTCGAAACCGTCCATATCCGGCATCCGGATATCCAGCAGGATCAGCGTAAATCCCTCCTCCTGCATGATCAACCGCAGCGCATCCCTACCACTAAGAGCCGTAGTTACGGTACAGGTGGGGCTCTCCAGCAGCGCCTTCAGAGATGTGAGATTTTCCTCCTTGTCATCAACGGCCAGAATCTTGATATTGTCTGATGCCATATACTATGCCTCTTTTATGTACAGTTTCCGTGTAGCATCGATATCCGGTTGGAATTGATGTTTTTCTCTAAGGTCATGTAATCGATGACATTATTCAGATACACCTTTTCAATCTGTTCCTGCGAGCCACCGAGTGACCGCATCAGTCCAATTGAAATTACAATTACGACCAGCAGGGAAATCAGTCCGATGCCGAATCCGACTGAAAGCTTGGCCTTTGTAGAAAGATTTAAAAAAATTCATATCAACCTCCTTATTCATAATCTCCGTAACACCGTAAATATTAAGCTCGCCAATGAAAGCTGTTTGTCGTTTTCCGGTTCAAACATGCTTGCGCCACCAACCATCTTGGCGAACAGTTGTGTCATCTGTTCATGTCGGTAACATCGCGGAAAACGAGTACTGCACCGATCACATAGCCATCGGTGTTTAAAACTGCCGCAGCACTGGCCTCAATCGGTATTTCGAGCCCTTCCATGGTCACGAGGATTGTACGAATTTTCAGGGTCCGGTAGCCTTCACGAAGCACACGGGACACCGGGTTTTCAGAAGGCTGGTGGGGCTGCTCCTTGATCAAGCAAAACACCTCCTCGATCGGGCTCCCTAGAGCATTATCGGTCCTCCAACCGGTGAGCACCTCGGCCACAGGATTGAGGAAGTTGACTAGACCTTCGGCGTTGCAGGAGATCACCGCGTCACCGATGCTGTTGAGTGTTACCCGCAGCCACTCGAGCTGATCGAGCTGCTGCTGGTCTCTCTGGCGCTTGTAGAGTGCCATCTTGATGGCGGCTAACAGTTCCCTTTCCTCAAAAGGTTTTAGGATGTAGCCGTATGGTTCGGTCAGTTTTGCCCGTTCCAAGGTGGCATCGTCGGAATAGGCGGTCATATATATCACCACCGGCGCGTTATGTCGGCATTGAATTGCTTCAGCAGCTTCAATACCGTCCATCGCTCCTTTCAGTCGGATGTCCATCAACACGACCTCTGGCTTTAGTCTGTACGCCGATTCGACGGCCTCCTCACCCTTTGCTGCGGTCCCGACGACCTCAAATCCAAGTTGCTCCAGCTTTAAGGCCAGATCTGCGGCGACAATCGTCTCGTCTTCCACTATCAGAACTGTGTTTTTGGTCATGAATTATTCCTTTCAATACAAAGTCAAAACACCATCGTAACTTCAAACAGCCACCTCATAGCTCAAGTGGGGAAAGAATCCTGAAGCTCAAAAACTATTTCAAATCTTGTTCCGTCTCCGTCACCAAGTCCCACATTGGCGTCTATTTGCTTAGAAAGCATCTGCACCAGGCGAAGGCCAAGAGATTTAGTTTGCCGCAAGTCAAAACCAGCCGGTAGGCCGACGCCATTGTCAGCCACGCACAGGTGGATTCGTCTGTCGTCTCCGTTATGCAGCGAGACGGTCACTTCCCCGTCGACTCTACCCTGGAAAGCGTGTTCGAGAGCATTTACGACCAGTTCGTTCAGGATCAGACCGCACGTCACCGCTGTGTCTGTGGAAAGCGATACAGATTGAATGTCTAGAGTCATCCGGAGATCAGTTGTGTTGGTCCCGTTGGCACTCCAGATTTTGTTCAGCAGGCTACGCGCGTATTCACCGAAGTCGATGTGTGCCAAGTCGCTGGTCTGGCAGAGCTTCTCATGAACCAGCGCTATGGAGCGCACCCTGGAGATCATATTTTGCAGAATTTTGCGCACTGACTCATCCTTTAAACCGTCCGACTGCAGTCCGATCAGGCTGGAGATGACCTGCAGGTTGTTCTTCACCCGGTGATGGATCTCCTTCATCAACACTTCCTTCTCGGCCAGCGACTTTCTGATCTGCTCTTCGGCCTTTTCCAGATCGATGACCTTATCCGCCAGTTCTTGCTGTCTTTCCATGAGCTTGCGGTTCGTGTCCGCCAGTTTGACATTGGCCGTTGACAGCTGCTTCGACTGCCTCCTAATCTCCAGATCCTTGCAGTGCAGGTCAGCGAAGACCTCGACCTTGGCCTTCAGGATTTCCATGTTGAATGGCTTCTGGATGAAGTCGACACCACCCAGGATGTATCCCTTGCGGATATCCTCATTATTGGCGTCGTAGGCGGTCAGGAATATGATCGGGATGTTTGCGTTCCGATCCGATTGCCGGATCATCGTAGCGATCTCGAAACCGTCCATGTCCGGCATCCGGACATCCAGCAGGATCAGTGTAAATGCTTCCTCCTGCATGATCAACCGCAGCGCATCCCTGCCGCTAAGAGCCGTTGTTACGGTACAGGAGGGGCTTTCAAGAATCGATTTCAGAGGGGTGAGGTTTTCTTCCTTGTCGTCAACGGCCAGAATCCTGATTTTGTTTGATAGCATATTTCTATGCCTCTTTTATGTACAGTTTCTGCACAGGATTGATATCCCGGAACGAATCGCCGACAGCACAGTGGCGGAGAGTTTCCCGGTGCCCCAGGCCGAGGATGCCGCCATCCTCCAGGCTCTCGGCAAACATTTTTAAGACCCGCTCTTTCAGGGCCTTGTTGAAATAGACAATTACGTTGCGACAGATGATCAGGTCGAAAGTGTTGATCGAGTCGCCTGATGTCAGATCATGCCTTCCCCAGAGGATGTTTTCGCGCAGCTCCGAGGCGAACAGCGCAAAACCGTATGCTGCCGTGTAATAATCGGAAAATGGGCGCTTTCCGCCGGCCAGGCGGTAATATTCGGTGGACTCGCGCATTCCATTGAGCGGGATGATCCCGGCCCCGGCCGACGCCAGAAACCTCTGGTTGTGGTCGGTGGCATAGAGCCGCGACTTCTCCAGCAGTCCCTCCTCGTGAAGCAGGATTGCCAGCGAGAAGACCTCCTCCCCGGTCGCGCATTCAGCAAGCCAGATGCGGATCATCGGTTTTTCCTTCAAGAGCGGAAAGACCCGCTCCCGCAGGGCGGTGAAAAAGACGGGGTCGCGGAACATTGCCTTCCTCCCCAGCGAGACATACTCCATGAAACGTCTGAGCGCCCCGCCGTCATGCAGCACGGACTCCTGGAGGGCGGAAATCGAGGGTATCCCTTCTTCTACGAGATGCCTGCGCACCCGCCGCCTGAACGACGGGAAGGAGTAATCGCGGAAATCGAGCCCGTGACAGCGGAACAGCGCTTGCTGGAGCAGTTCGGTCTCGATCTTCGCAAGGTTTTTGTCGGAGTATGGTTGCAAATTTAGATCCTTGAATCCAACCACCCCCAACCCCTCCTTATCAAGGAGGGGAACTTTAAAGTCCCCCTCCTATTTTAGGAGGGGCTAGGGGTGGTAAGGTTATGATTACTGATACAGCCAGACCCGGATCAGCGATATCAGCTTATCGGAATCCACCGGCTTGGTTATGTAGTCCGACGCTCCGCTTTCAATACATTTCTCCCGG
>VFJW01000055.1 GCA_009885845.1 Geobacter sp. | reverse complement strand
GGCTTGGAGTGATGAAATCGACCTCTCACCCGATACCTTGTATTTAAGCGGAATACCTCGCCATCATTTCTGACTGCCAAAGATCAGAGTTATCTCTGAATACCCAATTTTGTGTAACCTCAGGTATCCTCACATCAATTGTAAAATCTTCAAGTTCTCAACGTAAATAATTCAAAATCCAGAATCCAAAATTCAAAATTTATTTTTTATCCTTGCAAATCAGGTAGTGATACTCCATTATTGCACACATGATACCCCGCCTACTTTATCCTAAACTATCTGAGGCACTTGCCCACTCTCCAGCGGTTGCTTTGCTTGGGCCTCGTCAGGTTGGCAAGACTACTCTTGCTCTTGAGATAGGCCAAAGCGTCAATGCCCTCTATCTTGACCTTGAATCCGAGCAGGATTTGGCCAAACTCGCTCATCCGGAGCTATACCTTGCCGATCATCAGGATAGACTGGTCATCTTCGATGAGGTACATCGCCTACCTGGCCTGTTCCCCATTCTGAGAGGTCTTATTGATCAAGGTCGTCGCGCCGGTCTGAGTGCCGGGCGCTACTTGCTGTTAGGTTCTGCTTCACTTGATCTGCTCAAACAGTCCGGCGAAACATTAGCGGGACGTATTGCCTACCTTGAACTGGCTCCTTTCCACGTATTGGAAGCCGGGGAGTTGCCGTCTGAATCCCTGTGGGTAGCGGGCGGGTTTCCGGAAAGTCTTCTTGCCCCTGATTCCCGCCAGAGTCTGCGCTGGAGACAGGATTTTATCCGTACCTACCTTGAAAGGGATATCCCTCAGTTTGGCCCACGAATTGCTGCTGAAGCATTGCGGCGCTTTTGGGTCATGCTGGCTCATAATCAAGGCGGTCTGCTGAACACGGCTCAATTTTCCCGTAACCTCGGTGTTGACGTGAAAACTATCAACGGCTACCTCGACCTTCTTGTCGATCTGATGCTGGTACGGCGTCTCCCACCCTGGCATGCTAATATTTGCAAGCGACTGGTAAAGTCACCCAAGGTGTATGTGCGCGATAGCGGGCTTGTACATGCCTTGCTTGCTATCCATGATAAGGAAAGTCTTCTTGCTCACCCCGTAGTCGGGCAAAGCTGGGAGTGTTTTGTGATTGAAAATCTGCTTGCAGCCGGTATGGGACAGGTGCGTGGGTTTTTCTATCGGACCGGCGGAGGAGCAGAAATAGATTTGCTGTTGTTGTGGCCGGATGGCGGACTGTGGGCAGTCGAGGTTAAACGCAGTCTCAGCCCGAAGCTTGAACGTGGGTTTTATGCCGCTTGTGATGATCTAAAACCTGCTAAAAAATTTGTGGTGTATCCCGGTGTTGAGCGTTACCGGATTGCGTCTGATATTGAGGCGATATCGCTTGCAGAATTAGCAACTCTTGTCAGCATCGCAGAATAATTCAACCAGATACGGGGAAACCTCTGGGGTCAGGTTAGACTTTCTGCCATAAACCTCTGGGGTCAGGTTAGACTTTCTGTCATTCTATGAAAGCCATTTTGGGTTTTGGGTTGGAAAAGCTTTAAGGCAACTACATAAGGCTAAAACAATTCTACAGAGATGATACCGATTCATAATTATTCCTCTTGACTAATCAGATAATAATCATACAATAAACATATAATTAAATGATGAAAAGGAGTTTGCCATGAACGCACTTCTTGAACGTTCCAGCCAAGCTGTTTCTGTAACGGAGGTTTCTCGTTCTGCCAAGACTATATTTGATCGTCTCTCCAGCGGTAAACAGGAAAAATATGTTGTGATGCGGAATAATGCGCCAGCGGCTGTGATGATGCCAGTCAGCGTGTACGAAACGATGATGGATGAACTGGATGATCTGCATATTCAACTAACGGCACGGGATCGGTTGCGCAGCTTCGACAGTTCAAAAGCGATTAGCCATGATGAAATGTTGAGACGATTTGCCAATGAGTCAGAATCGTGACCTGGCGGGTTATTTATCACCACGAAGTAGCTGAAGATCTGGAGGATTTGGGCAGATATCAAGCTCGCGCGGTGCTTAAAGCCATTGAAACCCGCATTCGCGATGGGGAACCAGAAAAAGCAGGCAAACCGCTTTCCGGAGAACTTGCAGGTTGCCGCCGTATCCGTACCGGTGATGTCCGTATTGTGTATTGCGTTCACGCAGAAGTTATTGAGGTTCTGATTGTCGCAGTTGGACCACGCCGCAACGATGAAGTGTACAAAACAGCGCTCAAGCGCGGAAACCTCTGAACCTCTGGGAAACCTCTGGGGTCAGGTTAGACTTTCTGCCATTCTATCTAACCTACATGCCAAAGCGGTGTCAGGCAATTTTGGATTTTGGATTTTGAATTTTGGATTGGTAAACTGGTAGGGACATCCCCCATATTATTTGAATCGCAAATAATTGACAGACATACTCTTTGCTGATACGCTTCCACAAAGATTTATGGAGGTTGCCATGCCAACAATCAGCATGTTTTACGGGATTTTGGTTACGATACTTTTTGAAGACAATCATCGGCATCACTTACCACATATCCATGTTCGCTATCAGGGAAACAATGCTTCTATTGCAATTGAAGATGGACTTTTACTTGCGGGTAGTGTGCCTCCGCGTCAGATGAAGATGATTCAGGCATGGATTGAGATTCACAGGGATGAACTTGCCGCGGACTGGGAGCTTGCTGTAGCTGGTGAGGAACCATTCCGGATTGCGCCCCTTCAGTAACAGGAGGTTTGAATGAATGAACTATTAGATGTTATTTCAGTTCAGGCAAGTGCTGATTATATTTTGTTGCTGGAGTTTGAAAATGGAGAGCGCCGCGTATTTGACATGGCTCCGTTTATGGATAAACGCCCTTTTATTCGCTTGAAAAATTCGCGGATTTTCACAAAGGCGACGGTAGATTACGGCACTGTCGTGTGGCCCGGTAACATCGATATTGCCCCCGAGACTCTCTACGATCTTTCAGTCCCCCTCGGATAAATTCAACAGTGAGATATAGGGGGCAGACCGTACGCATTTGGCACTGATCTTTCCCCTGCGAATTGAGCTATTGCAAACTTAGTGATTTCGGTCTAGTGAATGTATGGAATCCTCCACTGAGGAACCACCATGAAACGATTCTTTGATTTTACCTGTTCATTCTCGGCATTAATTTTTCTTGCCATTCCGATGCTGATTACTGCCCTTGCAGTTAAGCTGTCGTCATCGGGGCCAACCCTCTACTGGTCCGACCGTGTTGGGAGCAACAACACCATATTCAAGATGCCAAAATTCCGAACCATGCGCACGGATACCCCCGCCGTAGCTACACATCTGCTTGGCGAACCGGACCGCTGGCTGACACCAATCGGCAAGTTCCTCCGCAAATCAAGCCTTGACGAACTCCCCCAGCTGTTCAGTATCCTTACCGGTGACATGAGTATTGTCGGCCCCCGCCCTGCCCTCTTCAACCAGGATGATCTTATCGCCCTGCGGACCGAGAAAGGTGTGCACCGGTTGACGCCCGGTTTGACCGGCTGGGCACAGATCAACGGACGAGACGAACTGCCGATTCCGGTTAAGGTTGAGTTTGATGAATGGTATCTCCACAATCGATCTTTAGTTCTTGATTTTAATATAATTGTGCAGACCTTCGTAAAGGTTCTCAGAAAAGAAGGGGTAACACACTGAGAGCAATTATGAATTAACTAGTGTCCGGAATAATAGTATCATTTGAGATAATGCCGGTAAAACCACAATAAAGGTCGTAAAGGATAATAAAGCCAGAAAAGAAACGGTGGCAATTTGACCAAATCCCAATCACACGGACTGACAAATGTCGACCTGAATGCCGTCAGATAGGACATTGAAGGCCGTAGTTTTTTTGTTCGCCACGCAAGCCTCAAGCTCCGGGCATTCTTTCCTGCTTCCAGAATCGCTTTGCCATCCATCATCAAGGCGGCGATTGAACTCTCACACAATCCAGAGACCTGATTATCTTTCAAAATCAACTTCTGAAGCAGATCCGGCAGGGAAATCCCGTACACCCAGTGAACCATCAACGCTGAATGAGCAAGTACCCTTTCAAGGTCCAGCTGGCGAGCCAACGTCAACACGTTATCCCAGTTTATGTTATCCTTTGACTCAAAGAGAGGGGCAACATCACTGAGCCACTTGAGACACTGCCACTCATGTTTTGCGCCGTGATCGCAGAGTACCAGCAGAAGATATTCATAGCTGAATGTAGGTATCTGTAAATTATGCCACGTCTGTATGGTAATATTTTCCCAGAGTATTTCCATCTGTTGTTCACTCCAACTGCCAAGGCTCCAGTGCAATTCAACATGAAGACCGCTTTCGGAATGAACAAAAACATAATGGTGAATATGGGTGCGTAAATAACGCTTTTGGAGAATGGTCAGCGAAGAACCGGCAATTTCACACACATACCCGTTAGATTCCAGAATCTGTTCAGCAGTCTCAACATTGTCCGGTCTCACCAGGATGTCAAGGTCACCGGAAGTCCTGACGGCGAAGTCACTGTATAATTGATGGGCTAAGTAAACTCCCTTAAGCGGAATGGCTTCTATGCCACGCCCGACAAAAATTCCCAGTAATTTGACTAGTTCTGCAGTTTGAAACAAAGCGTGTCGCCGACTGTTGCTGTTCGATTGCTGCAGCACTTTTAGAGCGCTGTCCGGCACTACGTCGGCATACTGTTTCAGTACTTTGTATGCAATGACAGTAACTCCATGGCGTTGGGCCAGCTTCGTATAACTGTCCCAGTCAACAGGAGTCGAACACGCCTCCGTTATATATTTTCTTTGCTCTGGTTCAAGATATTCCGGCACAAGCCATGAACAGCTCGCCATCAAGGCAAACTCTTTGGAAAATTTCCCCTGAACCGGCATAGCAGGGAGTCCCATTTCAGTCATTATCAAATTCCTTTAATGTGATACCCGAATAATACATGGATTTTCCGAGAAAAAAGTGAATTTGATACATCGTCAGATTTGTTAACAATAGAAATATAACAAGCAGCACCCTCTCAACTTCACAATTTATTGGCTGGTTCGGCAGGTTTTTCCTGAGCAGATTTTCCTGCAAGGCGGTTGGCAACAAAAATGTACTCATCCATATAGTTTCGCACTCCATCGGCATTCAAATCGTGCAGAGGAGCAGTCGCTGTGCCGACTTCATTAAGGAATCGGATCCAGCCGCTTTCATCGAGCGTAAGCGAAGTTTTTGCAGGTGGGGCAACGGTCAGGGGGTATTCGAATTCTTCGGCTCCGGTAATTATGGTTACGGTAACTTTGACAGCGCCGACTTCCGGTTGAACTTCAACCGTCCAGCGCCCTTTGCTCTGTTTGTCCTGCTTGAAAGATACCAGCCTGCCGCCATTGGCGGCGAAATTTGGTGAAATGGCTATTCTGGCGGGAATATCAATCGTAAGGGTGGCTCTATTTTGACCGTCGCTCAACAGTACCGCCGGTTCCTGGCGGATCGACTGCGCAACCCTCTTGTCAAAGAGCATCGCCAGAGAAGTCAGGCTTTTTTCCCCGGTGTACAGCTTGAAACGATCGATAACGCCCTTGTAGACCGCATATTGCGGTGTTTCTGCGATTATTGCATCTGTAACCGGAGCGTTTGATGTTTGAGTTTGTTCTTCAGTAACGGCAGCTGTCGGCAGAGGTTCTCCGGTGAAAGCGGCTTCAGTAGAAGAAGGCTCAGGCAGTACGTCGCCTCGCTGCTGCTCTGCCGGCATTGTTACCGATTCGGGAAAGGCCGACGTCGAAGTAACTGCCGGCTGGCCAGTCTGGGGGGTCTGTTGTATCTGACTGAATGGAATCCCGGGAGTCGAACTTGTTACCGGTGCAATGGATTCATTCGGTTGATTGACAGGGATAGCGGAGATAGAAGCACTATTACTGTCAATCAAGTTGGTTGTGAAAGAAATAATACCGCCATTGCCCGTTTTTGCGGCAAACGTTATTGATGCAATCAGGCCGCTTCCGGAAAAAGGGCGTGTGCTGATAATGGCAATCTTGATAAGACCGGAGCGAGCAGTGTTAGACGAAAACATCGCGCCTGCGACCAGTGATCCCTGGGTAACGTGTGGGGTATTCAGTGAAGTCGCATCATAGGTTATGTCGAGTTGAATTCCGGCAATACCGTCCATTCCCATACCGTCAACCGCGTAAGATAAATTTCCGGACTGGTTGACTGACACCGTGGCCGCCAGGGCGGAAGTTGTGCATAGTAACATAAACAGTGCGGCTGCAATCAGTGGTCTGCGTAACGTCGACAGAGGCATGATACACTCCTTGTTTTTTTGTTTATTATAGTCAATTTACTTTGTTCAGACAAGAATCAAATAGTTTGCTCATTGAAGTGTCAGCTCAGGATTGATGATCGTGAATGTGCAGTTCAACAAGGATATTCACTCAGAAAAGCGCTCTGAAAAAGCCGTGTATATTTATCTAATTGTGCAATTCCCGCATCTGAATCCGCCACGATTCGGCATAGTGGCCACCAGCGGCGACCAACTGTTCGTGGGTGCCGGACTCGGTTATTTTGCCCTCATCCATGACATGAATCATATCAGCATGCATGGCAGTGGTGAAGCGGTGTGTGATCATGATCGCAGTTCGTCCCTCGGTCAGTTCCCGGAAACGACCAAGCCAATCAGCTTCTGCCCATGAATCCATGGCACTGGTCGGCTCGTCCAGTGCGATAATTGGTGAATCTCGAAGGAAAGCACGAGCCAGCGCTATCCGCTGCCATTCACCGACGCTCAGCTCGGCTCCGCCAAACCATTTACCCAATACTGTTTCGTACCCATGGGGCAGACGTTCTATGGGACCTGCGGCACCTGCGGCATTAGCCGCAGCACGTATCCGTCCGAGATCGTCGGCTGCCGACAGATCACCCATGGCGATGTTTTCTGCTGCTGTGGTGTGATACCTCACCGGTTCCTGGAACAGAACGGTAATTGAGCGGCGGAGTACTACCGGATCAAACATCTTCATGTCTATACCGTCGAGCAGAATCCGACCGGCCTGAGGATCGTAGAAGCGGCAAAGCAGTTTGATCAGAGTGCTTTTCCCTGCGCCGTTGTGGCCGACAATAGCGGTCGCTTTCCCTGCAGGGAGGGTCAGCGTAAAATCGGACAGGGCATTATAGTCACTACCGGGATAGCTGAAAGTTATCTGTTCAAAGCGAATCCCTTCACGCAGCGGTGAGGGAAGGTCAACCGGCATCGGCGGCACAACAAGGCGTGGCGTCTGGGCAAGAAACTGAAACAGGTTTTCCAGAAACAGGGTGCTGCGGTAGATACGACCAGCGCTTTCGAGCAACGAGCGAAGCAGTTTCTGTCCCTGCAAAAAGGCCTGGTAGCAGAGCACCAGATCTCCCAGTTTGGCAAGTCCGCGGGAAACCCTCAGCAGCAGCCAGACCATTCCGACAATCCCACCACCCCAGGCGATGGTTCCGGCAAACAACTCGGATTTCATCTCTTCGCGGACCAGTTTGAGGCGTCCTGCTCTCAAATCGGCGCGCAGTTGCCTGAAGGTAGCCTTATGATATCCTCCCAGATCGAACAAACGCATCTCGGCCGCACTGCTCCGGTCGGTCAATATCCAGTCATAGTAACGGGATCGCCGCTCATTGGCCGTATTGGCGAGCCGCCACTTATGCTCACGCAGTACATAGCGGCCGACAGACCAGAGCCCCGGCAGAGCACTGCCAATAAGGAGGAACGGCAACCACCAGGCATACACGGCGATCATGCCGGCCAGCACAACCAGGGTTACACTGTTTTGGACGACAACCCCGATACTTTCCAGAAGTGCAATCGGTTGAGACAACGCGTCAACCTTTGCCCGGTGGAGCAGGTCGTATGATTCGGAGTTTTCATAGAAGGCAACATCCAGCTCAAGAGCTTTATCGTGGATAAGGGAGTGGATGGAGTCCTGCACCAACTCAGCCTGCGCAGTCCGTACCCATCGGATAAGGCTTGCGATAAGCTGGCTGAAAATCCAGAGAAGGCCGATCATGGCAATCGGCAGCCAGGCACGGGTCAGAACGGTAGAACTGTTGGCAGATGATATGTCGGCAGCAAGAAAATCAACCGTTATCTTTGTCAAGTAGACCTGTGCAGCCGGAATCAATCCCTGCACCAGGAGCAGTACGCTCCAGGCTACAGTCCAACCACGGGCAGCCTGCCAGACGAGTCCAAGTCCTTTGCCTATCAGGGGGATGCATTTGAATAGTTCTTGTCGAGCGCGAGTGATCATCTAAAGTGATTCCAGAAAAGCATGTGAATTTTCCGAGAAGAGTGGAAAATTTTCAACAGTCAGGATAACCGGGTGGGCATCCGGAAATCGATTTGTAAAAGCTTCGATACCCTTTGCTGATTTCCGCCTTCCCGATTTTACTTCAATGGCGTACAACTGCCCCTGATATGTATAAATAAAATCGACTTCGGCATTTTTTTCTCGCTATTCAATAGAGTCGTCTAGTAAAAACACTAGACTGGTCTATTGAATGTCTGTGAACGGAGAGATGTTGGACTTCAGAGTGTAGAGATCTTGGATCAGCGCAATATTCTCAATCAACAAAGATAAAATCTACCGCATTAGTGAGTGCGGCTTTAAGGTGGTCAAGTTGTGCAAGAGGCGCGCTTAGATTACGTTCGGTAACCGTAAACAGGTCAAGCAGGCTGGCGGAATATTGTTCTCCGGCATAAGAAAACTTGAGTGTAGTAATTGAAATATCGGTGATGATGCCGCTTTTTCGTACAAGAGCTACAATACGTGTGCCCACTTGCATCTGGTCGTTTTGTATGTCCAGCAAAAATGGGTAACTGTCGACCAGTTCCTGCAGGTGATTTTTGTAAAGGTTCAATCGGGACACTTCAGCTCACCTTCGTGGGAAGAACGCCATACAACCGCTCAGCTGCACTGCCACCTTCGGATTCCAGCACTCTGCAGCGCTCGGCAAGCGCCGCTTGATTATCAACAACCCACTCTTGGCGCATTTTTATACGGCGCATTTCATTGATAAGTGTATCAACAGCCTTACTCAGATTCATACCATTTCGCTTGATAAAATCAGCATTATCACTTGCGATTGATATGTTGAAGTTGCGCTTGGCTGATATCGTTCCCATCACTCCTCCTCCTGAAGATTGATATTATTGCATAATATGCCAGGTCATGCTGTTAGTCAAGCGCACAAATATGCGCATAGATGGGTTGGTGTTCAACAGTGCCAGGTTTGACTTTCTGCTATTTTGTTAGATCAAGTCGTATCTCATCGATTTTAGAGTGTAACATCTCGTCTTTAAATGTCTTCTCCAGAAGACGCCGCCCAGATCTCCCCAGCGGAGCTATATTCCGGCTCAATATTTTTCCTAACTCGGTAAGAGATAACCACAGCGACTCTTGGACAAGCAAGGCGGTAACCGCTCGGGCCTCGGAAAACGGTCTTGCCTTTCCCGGTGCCTTCAGCTGTTCGGCCGTTATGACATACCTGTGGCATACAGCGTTGATAACATCTGCAAGACTGAAACTACAGCCCCGCAGCTGATTTGCTTTCACAAAGGAATCATCGGTAAAGTTTTCATCACCGAGAATTCGCCCTTCGCACGTTCCGATATGAAATTCATTTCTTCTTTTCTCACCGATTCCGTCCATTACAAAGTTTGCGTAAGCATTTTGTGCATTTCTGGTGTCGGTAGAAAACATCGATAGAGCCCAGTCTGTTGTCAACCACGGGAGCACTTCTACTCCCAGATATCCATGGTGCCCACTCCACGGATAATCATCGACCGATGCGACCATGCCGGCACGAACAGGATTGAGGTGAATATAACGGACGAGTTCCATCAGATAAGTGTCAGCATCCAGCAGGAGCGCCTTGTAGCGTCCCTGGAATACGTGTCCCGTTCGTGATTGTGAAAAGTTTATCCATTTTGTATAGCGAAGCGAAAGGATCTGCATGATGCGTGACAGGGGGACGTCTCCGGTCTGCACAACGAGATGTACATGGTTTGTCATGAGGCAAAACCCGTGAATACGGCAACTAAACTTTTCCACAACATACTGCAAGATAATGCACAAACGGTACCGATCGCGGTCGTCGAAAAAAATCGGCTGCCCGGCGTTTCCGCGGAGAATTACATGATATACTGCGCCGGAAAAATGAATGCGAGGTTTACGTGCCATGCGAGTATAATACAGAAAAATAGCAGAAAGTCAAACCTGACCCCATAGGTTCCCCTCAAGAAAAATAGCAGAAAGTCAAACCTGACCCCAAAGGTTCTGCCATAGGTTCTGACCGCATAGGTCTCTCTATGAACTCCCATTTGCCTACAATTGCTGATTTAAACTATCCGGAGCCTGCTGGCAATTTCCTGCTTGCTCTGCCGCAATAATTCTATTTCTGATTGTGTCAGCATTCTCGGAGCGGGAGAGATACCGAGCTTCTGATTGAGTAAGGCTGTCGAAGGAGTGACCGAACCGTTCGATCCACCAATGTTCAAACTCGTTGCCATGTTTTAACCTCAATTCCTTAAGTTGTGTTTCATCTAAAGTGAGTTTAGTCGAATAAGGTTTGCCTGTCAACGCCACTGCTGCAATGACCTGCCCGCCTTTTGATTCGATATAACCGCGCAAATTTGCCAGCGTGCCGCCCTGTCCGATAAAATCATCTACAAGAACGTATTCGGCATTTTGCGTTATGTCACCGTCAAACGCCGCCTGGCGTGCCATCCTGCCATAACCGTCTGAACCGGTATGCGATACCACGTTTGTTTGGACAATACGGCCATCCACCTCAAGTCCCAAAACATCGGCCAACTTATCAGCAAAGGCTTCGGGTATGGCGTTGATTCCGGTTGCTTCATAGGCGTGGACGCTGACCAGCACAGGTGAGTGGGAGCCAACCAAGGTTCGCAAGAAAACAATCTGAGAGTTGTTGATCGTATCCCTGACAAGTTGTGCTGCTGCGTCGGCATCTCCGGACTTCGCAGCTTGGTAGAGGGGGTGCTTTTTGACAGAGGATTCACTCGCGTGAATCAATACATCTGGAAATCCGTTCCAGTCTGATCGAGGCGGTTTCATAACATGACTATATCACCGGTTGTGTCGGATTTCTACAGGATATTCCCCATAGTGAGTAAGCGGACGTAAACATAGAACTCGTAAAAAATAGCAGAAAGTCAAACCTGACCCCAAAGGTTCCTGAGGCGGTTTCATAACATGACTATATCACCGGTTGTGTCGGATTTCTACAGGATATTCCCCATAGTGAGTAAGCGGACG
>VFJW01000156.1 GCA_009885845.1 Geobacter sp. | reverse complement strand
AAGAAAGCGCATGCCGTGTAGTGAAGAACATCGGAAAGCCGGATGCGGGAAAACTGCACGTCCGGTTTGATGAGGGAGGGCAGGGTGAAACCTGTTCTCTACTCTACCCCATGGTACACTGAATCTTACAAGCCGGAGTCCAAAGCAAGCATCAACGATCCGTAGTTCAAGGTTTCAATCGTCAGCTTGCTAATATCAACAACAGGGTTTTGTAGTTGGCGTTTCTGCACAACAGGCCGCAGGCTCAGTTTTTGGCTCATCAACCGGCTTTCCAAGCTGGCATCCGGCTGCTTCCAGCACTTTAGCAGCCGGTACGCGCCTGATTTTATCGGCATATTGTATTGCCTCCTCAATTTCTGCATCAGAGAGACCGACTTTGCGGGCCGCCTGGATATGGTATTCGATGCAGGGTACGCAATTACTGGCCAGGGCGGCTCCGATTGCGACAAGTTCACGTTCTCTGGGGTTTAATAAAGCTGACATGTGTGACTCCTTTCTGGTTGGTTGAAATCTGAATTACGGGGTTATTCCAATACCTGTTCCGGCAGCGCGGGAACAGGCGGTGAAGCTTGAGCTGCAACAGACATTCGCCAGATGATCAGGCAGGGGACCAGTGAGAAAACCAGACTGATCCAGACCATGACATTGAAGCCCATGGCGGCGAACAGGAAACCGCTGCCGAGGCTTCCCGCCCCGGCTGCGAAGTTGATCAGGGTATCGACCAGCCCCTGAACGCGGCCGCGCTCGACCGGCGCCAGCATTTCGCTTAACATGGTTGACCCCGCCACGAAACAGCAGTTCCATCCCAGGCCTATCAGGAAAAGCACCAGAGCCAGCCAGATCACTCCACTGCTCACAGGCGCCATCAGACAGGACGCCACCAGCATGATGCACCCGGCTGCGATCATTGCCGAACAGCCGAATTTGTCGATCAGCCAGCCGACCGCGAATGACAGGCCATACATGCCGAACATGTGAGCAACAATTACCCAGGATATGGAGGTGATGGCATGGTGGCATTCATTCATGAATACCGGGGTGACGGTCATGATCAGATACATCACCAGATGGCCGCAGGTTATGGAACTGACCGCCAGGATAAAGCGCCTGTCGCTGACGATATCCCTGTAGTCGCGGCCGCTTGATGCATCCTGATGAGGAGTGCCGGCCTTTGCGGCAAGATGTTTTGCGATATCAAGAGGATCGGGCCTCAAAAAACCGAAGACCAGCACAAAGGACAACAGCAGAACAAAAGCCATCACAAACCAGGGCACCGTCATAGGCGGCAGGCCGTGAGCCAGTTCATAACGAGTGACCGCTTTCAAAATGGGAGGGCCGATAAACGCGCCGACCGTACTGCCGAATATTACCAGGCTGATCGCCCGCGCCCGCAGATGGGGTGGGTTGGCATCAGCGGCCGCATAGCGCCCCATATCAAGCGATCCGCGCGCAATCCCGATAAAGAACAGTCCGACCAGATAGAGGCCGAGCATGCCATACAGGATTGCCGTCCCCGCTATCAGCGAACCGGCAATCCCGCACAGCTGCCCAAGCGACAGCCCGAGCCGCCGGCCATGGCGACCCATAAGCCGTCCGATCGGCCAGGCTCCCAGCGCCGCTCCGGTCAGTATTATCGTAATCGGAACTCCGGTCCAGGCCGTGCTCCCGCCCAGCTTGACCGCCAGGATGGAGCTGATGGTGAACAGCATGACATAGCCGGCTGAAAACAGACTCTGGGTGGCCAACAGGATGCCGACCGTGCGGCGCCCGTAATGTAGAAGCTTACTTGTTTCCATGGGCACCTCTTTTTGTCGAGTTTGAAATGAGCGATATCGTGTTTTCAATCTAGTTTCTTTGATCAGTTAAATACAGACGCAATAGGTGAGATAGTTTTGGGTAACAGTTACCTACTTTTTAAAACTGCTACCATCAATTATGTGTATAATTGTATCTGTATCAAACGATTGATTGGAGTAAAGTGGAGAAAAACAGGGGGCAACATGAGAACCGGAGAACAGATGGAAAGCGGTAAAAAACTTCTGTACGAAGAAGTTGCAGCCAGGATCTGCGGCATGATTGACGATGGCACCTACCGGGTTGGTGAGCGGGTACCTTCTATAAGGGACCTGAGTCAGAAGATGCGGGTCAGTGCCAACACCGTCATGGAAGCCTATGCCAATCTGGAAAATTTCGGACGGATCGAAGCGCGACCGCAGTCCGGGTATTATGTAAGGTCCTCGATTGCGGAGCTGAGAGACCGCCCCGTCAAGGAAATTGAGGCGGAAGAGGTTATTCCGCATCCTGTGATTGCAAATGCGGTCACCTTGCGGGTCATGAAGAATATTACCGACGCCACACTGGTTCCGCTGGGCGGCGCCATACCCAATTATGATCTGCTGCCGGCGGACAAGCTGAACAGGATTCTGGCCTCGGAGGTGCGCCGTTTTCCGGTTCAAAGCGTTTCATATTCGGCATCCAAGGGGATAAAGCGGCTCCGGACACAAATCGCCAAACGTATGCTCGACTCCGGATGTTCTCTGTCAGCCGATGATATTGTCATCACATCCGGATGCGTCGAAGCAATTTCGATGTCGCTCCAGGCCATATGCCGCCCGGGAGACACCGTGGCAATCGGTTCGCCGGTATATTACACCTTTCTCAATTTCATCCAGTGGATGGGGCTCAAGGTACTTGAAATTCCCTCAACACCCAAAGAAGGGATGAGCCTGGATGTACTGAGCTATGCCATCAGGCACAACCCTGTTCACGCCTGCATCGCCATATCAAATTTCAACAATCCATTAGGCAGCCTGATGCCTGATGACAAGAAACGGGAGATGGTCAAACTGCTGGCAAAACACGAAATCCCGCTGATAGAGGATGACGTTTACGGCGACCTGGCCTTTGGGGCGGTGCGCCCCACTGCGCTCAAAACTTATGATGAAAACGGTCTGGTGCTGTACTGCTCTTCATTTTCTAAAACATTGGCGCCCGGCTATCGCGTCGGCTGGATCGCCCCCGGCAGGTTCCGGTCGAAGATTACCCAGCTGAAATCGCTCTTCAACATCGCAACAGCTACACCGACGCAGCTAGCAGTAGCCGAGTTTCTGACCAATGGTGGCTATGATCACCACCTTCGTAAAATCAGTCGCATATATTCACGTCAGGTTAACCAGGTTCGGGATGCGGTCGGGCGGTATTTCCCGCTCGGGACAAGGGTAAGCCGGCCGGAAGGCGGTTTTGTCATCTGGGTCGAGCTGCCGGAAGAGATTGACACTCTCAAACTCTATGAAGAAGCCCTGAAGGAAGGAATCAGCATCGCTCCCGGCCAGATCTTTACATTAGGTGATAAATATGGAAATTGCCTGAGGCTTAATGCCGCCATCTGGTCAGAACGGATTGAACAGGCGCTGGAAACACTCGGCAGTCTGGCGGGAAATATGGTATAAACCTAGACCTTGTGCCAAGTCACGTACAAAATCATTAATAAAATCAGTTTCCCTTCTTTTAGCTGTAAAACTCTCCACAAAACTTCGAAGGCTTGATCCGGGTAATTCAACCACAAATCCCCCCATCTTATTCTACAGACGAGACTACTGCGCCACGCCTTCCAGAAGCATGCGACGGTCAATTACCCCTTTTAGTTTTCCGACAAATTTCCCCCTAAAAATTCATATTTTATATTGACATAGCCCTTGACCACCGGTATAAGTTCCCTTACTGTGGAAAAAAGTGGAACATTGTGGAAAATAATGCCAACGAGATGACCATGTTCAGAGGTATTTTCGAAACAACCATAGACGCCAAGGGTCGTACCAGTCTGCCGGCCAGATTTCGGGAGATCCTTGCCGATACGCACGGTGACGAACGGTTTTTTCTGACCAATTCGGTTCCGGTTGATCTGGGTGACGGAATGTACAGCTCCGGTCTGCTCATTTTTCCTTACCGGGAGTGGTTTGTCTTCGAAGAGAAATTTCGTGTCAGCAAGGGGCTCACCTCCGACCAGCGCAAAAGCATCATGCGAACAATTATCTCGCCGGCACAGGAATGTTCCGCAGACAAACTGGGGCGTTTTCTGATCCCACCTACGTTTCGCAAAACCGCGGCACTTGATCGGGAAATCCAGTTTGTCGGCACAATGGATAAAATAGAAATCTGGAGCATGAGCGAATGGGACAAGGTTCGCGCCCAGGATGTGAAAAACTTCCCGAGTGCCACTGAAGCGGCCGCGGAGCTTGGTCTCTAGTGGCAGGATTCCAGCATCTCTCGGTACTGCCGGATGAAGTCATCCGCTTTCTGGAACCGGAGAACGGCAAAACATACCTCGACGGCACGCTGGGCGGCGGCGGTCATGCTGCTTTGATCTTTGAAAATGCCCCTGAAGCCCTTTTGATCGGTATAGACCGGGACCGGTCAGCACTGGCCGCTGCCGGAGAGCGACTTGCGGCACACCGTGACCATATCCTGCTGCTGCATGGTGATTTTGCCGATGTTGCCGGGCACCTGAGCACTCTTGGCATAGCAGCGCTTGATGGTTTTATCCTCGATCTGGGGGTGTCATCGCATCAGCTGGACACAAGAGAACGCGGCTTTAGTTTTCAGCAGGATGCTCCTCTGGATATGCGGATGGACTGCAGCAGCGGCGAAACTGCTGCGGATCTGGTTAATACGCTTCCGGAAGCGGAACTGGAGCGGATTCTCCTGGAATATGGCGAGGAGCGCTGGGCCAAAAGGATCACAGCCTTCATCGTGAAGGAACGTGCAGAGTCACTCATAACAACCACGTTCCGGCTTGTGGATATTATTAAAGGGGCGGTTCCAAAAGCCAAATGGGATGAACGGATCCACCCGGCCACCCGGACCTTTCAGGCTCTTAGAATTGCAGTGAACACGGAACTGGACAGCCTGGAACAGGGAATGCGCGCGGCTCTTGACCTGCTGAAACCGGGCGGACGCGGGGTAATTATTTCGTTCCATTCTCTGGAGGACAGGATTGTCAAGCACATCTTCCGGGAATATGCAGAGGGGTGTACCTGCCCGCGACAGCTGCCTGTTTGCGTCTGCGGCAGAGAACCAAGAGTAAAAATTTTAACCGGACGACCGGTAACAGCGGCACAAACGGAAACAGACTATAACCCACGGGCGCGCAGCGCCAAACTGCGGGCAGTAGAAAAGCTTTAACCTACTCGAGGTACACATTATGGCACAAGCACGAACCGATTATACCAAAGTTGCCGCACCACGGGCCCTTGGCGGGATGGTCGTAACGCCCCATCGGATTGACCTGTTTAAATACCTTATGATCTGCATGGTTGTCTTTACAATTGTATCCGTCTTTCATGTCTGGTCACGCTTCAAACTGGTTGATCTCAACCTTCAGATGTCCGATATCAGCCGCCAGCTGAGTGAAGCAGGTCAGGAGCATAAGCGACTGAAACTTGAAGCCGCCTCGTTAAAGGCACCGGCACGCATTGAGGCCATCGCCAAAAATGAGCTGGGGATGGCGCTACCGACCGAACAACAGGTAATTCACGTCAAATGAAAGATGAACGGGAAAAATGGGCGCGCATCCGGATTATCATGGTCGGAACTGTGTTCGGCCTGATGTTCCTGACCGTAATCGGGCGCGCATTCTACCTTCAAATCCTCCAGCACGAAACTCTCGTTAAAAAAGCTGATAAGCAGCATCAACATAAAATCGACCTAACTCCGGCACGCGGCAGCATCCTTGACCGCAACGGCACCACGCTCGCTGAATCCATCCACATGGATTCCTGTTATGCCGAACCGCGGCGCATCAAGGATGTTGACGGCACGGCAGGTGTTCTGGCGCCGATCCTGAACATCCCGAAAAGCGAGTTGGTCGCCAAGCTCTCAGTCAACAAATCGTTCATCTGGGTCGAGCGATGGCTGGCGCCCGAAGTCGCAACCCGCGTTAGAAACATGAAGCTGCCGGGTATCGGATTCGCGCCGGAGTCAAAGCGCTTTTATCCCAATATGGAAATCGCCGCTCATGTGGTCGGCTTCACGGGCCGCGACCCTAACGGCCTGGAGGGAATCGAGCTCAAATACGACACTACCATTCTGGGTAATACCGGGTATATGATAACAGAGCGGGACGCACTCGGCAGAAATGTTGCGATCATGAATACGGTCATAAAGGACTCCGCACCCGGTAAAAATGTTATTCTGACACTTGACAAGACCATTCAGTTTATCACCGAAAAAGAGTTGGCCAGAGCTGTTGCAGAAAGTAACGCCAAGAGCGGCATGGCGCTGGTGATGGAGTCAGAGACCGGAAAAGTACTGGCAATGGCAAATTATCCGACGTTCAATCCGAATTCCTATTCGCGCTATACGCTTGCACAATTACGAAATCACGTGGTGGCAGACAGCTTTGAACCAGGTTCAACATTCAAGGTTTTCACCATCGCCGCAGCTCTGGACTCGGGAACCATTCAGCCCACCGACGTGTATAACTGTGAAAACGGCACCTATCGGATTGCCGACCGGATCATACATGATGACCATCCGCAATCGCGACTGACTGTTTCAGAGATAATTAAATATTCCAGCAATATCGGCTCGGCTAAAATCGGCTCCAAGATGGGTGAAGAGAAGTTGTCCGCCTATCTGCGAAACTTCGGTTTTGGTGGACGTACCGGCATTGATCTTCCGGGCGAGGCGACCGGAAGTCTGAAACGGCACTGGTACGGAATTGATCTTGCGACGATTTCTTTTGGCCAGGGCGTTTCCTTGTCCACCATCCAGCTGGTTTCGGCACTCTCGGCAGTTGCAAATGGCGGCAATTTGATGAAGCCGTATCTGGTTGAGCAGATTCTCGATGACAACGGCAAGGTTGTGCAAAAATTTGAACCTCAGATCGTGCGACGGGTCATATCCGCTGAAACAGCCCGGAAAGTTACAAAAATGATGGAAACCGTTATCGATGCCGGCGGCACCGGTACAAAAGCAGCACTTGAGGGATTCCGTGTCGCCGGAAAAACGGGAACGGCACAGAAGGTGGACCCGGTCACCCGCACCTATTCTCCGACCAAGCGAATCGGCTCATTTGTCGGCTTTGTACCTGCCGACAAACCAAAACTGACAATCGCCGTGATTATTGATGAGCCGCAAGGAAATAAGTACGGAGGTGTCGTCGCGGCACCCGCATTTCGTGGAATCGCCCAGAGTTCACTGGCGTATCTTAAAATTCAACCGAACATGCCGACAACCGCTTCATTAAAACCGGCCGGGTTGAAACCTTCTGCTACTCCGGCAGTTGAATCTCCGCCGGATGGTAATACTCAGGATGCTTCTGCCGAAGGAGAAATAATGCCGAATTTCCGTGGAATGAGTATGCGCAAGGTCCTGCTGGTTATGGAGAAACGCGGCATCAACATCAGACTCCTGGGAAGCGGAAGGGCAGCCGAGCAGAGCCCTCCTCCCGGGCATAAGATACGGGGTGAAGGCGAAGTCTGGATAAAGTTTACCCCTTCAGCGTAATTGCATACATCGCCTGCCGGAAAACCGGCAGGTTTTACCGTTTTTAGTTAACTGCTCGTCAGGTTAACCGGAGAAAGCATGACGCTGCATGAACTGCTCGAAAAACTGCCTGATACTGAATCGCACGGAGACACAACTGTTTCGATCAACGCTCTGACCTGCGACTCTCGCGCAGTCGAGCCGGGCACCCTCTTTTTTGCACTTCACGGTTCACAGACCGATGGGCACCACTACATCGAACAAGCCGTATCGAGAGGTGCGGCGGCGGTGGTACTTGAAGACACTGCTTTTGTTCCAATCGGGATCCCCTGGATCAAAGCAGCAGACGGGCGCGCTGCCATGGGGCGTATTGCAGCACACTTCAATGGTGATCCAACCGCGTCAAAACCGCTGATCGGCATTACCGGCACCAACGGTAAGACCACGACCACCTATCTGATTGAGTCAATTCTGGCCGCAGCCGGGCTCCCAGCTGCGGTACTCGGTACGATCAGTTACCGTTTCGGCACAACAATCATCGGGGCATCTCACACTACTCCGGAATCAACGGAGTTACAGAGTGCCTTCAGGCAGCTCAAGAATGCGGGAGCAGAAGCTTTTGTGATGGAAGTTTCCTCACACGCACTGGAACAAAAAAGGATAGATGGCTGTTACTTTGACGTCGGCGTCTTCAGCAATCTGACACGGGACCATCTCGATTACCACGTCACCATGGAACGGTATCTGGAGGCAAAAAGCAGGCTTTTCTCCCACCTGCTTCGTCCATCACCGGAAAAACCACGGCGACGCGCTGCGGTAAATATGGATGACCCCTATGGGAAGGAAATTGCCCGAAGTGCCGCCTGTCCGGTGATCACTTTCGGAATTCAAGGCTGCTGCGATGTACGGCCAACTGCCGTAACGTCGACAGTCAACGGCATTAGCGCGACTCTGATCACACCTGCCGGAGAGTTTGAGTTTTCTTCGAGACTTCTGGGACGCTTCAATCTCTCCAACATACTGGCCGCTGCAGCGGCCGGCATAGCCCTTGAACTGCCGCTTCAGGCGATCAAACAGGGCATTGAAAATCATAGCACCGTTCCTGGGCGTATGGAGCGAGTAGAAAACGGTAGCGGAGTTACCTGTCTGGTCGATTACGCCCATACGGGTGACGCCCTGGAGAATGTTCTTGATACGCTGAAGGAGATCGCCACCGGCAGAATCATTACCGTTTTCGGTTGTGGCGGCGACCGTGACAACGGCAAACGCCCGATCATGGGGAGAATCGCTGCTACCATGAGTGACTTGGCGATAGTTACCTCTGACAATCCCCGTACAGAAGATCCGTTCGACATCCTGAAGCAGATCAGAGCCGGCATAATTCCGTGTGGCAATCGCGAATTCCGGCCAGATGAACTGACAGTCGGCTTTACAGAAAAGGGTTTCACTATTCTGGAAAACCGCCACGATGCCATCCGGCTGGCGATCAGGCTGGCCCGCCCCGGGGATATCGTTCTGCTGGCCGGCAAGGGGCATGAGGACTATCAGATTATCGGAAAGATCAAACACCACTTTGATGACCGGGAAGAGGCGGCGGCTGCCTTTACGGAGATCAGGACATAATGTTTACCATCAACGAAATAGCTGTTGCAACGGACGGACGGCTCCTCGGTCCTGCAGTCGGTGAAGTCACGGCAGTATCAACCGATTCCCGTACGGTCTCGCCTGGCCAGCTGTTTGTGCCGTTGCACGGTGAGCACTTTAACGGCCATGCGTTCATCAACGAAGTTACGGAGAAGGGTATTACATCGATTTTAGCTGAGGAACAATGGCTGAAAGGAAATTTTCTCCCTGATTCAATCTCCTGCGTGGCGGTCAAGAACACTCTGCGAGCCCTTGGTGATCTGGCGGCTGAATGGCGGCAGCGTTTTGACATTCCGATCATTGCCGTAACCGGCAGCAACGGCAAAACAACGGTCAAGGAGATGCTGGCATCAATTTTGGAACGTACCGGCCCGGGTCTGAAAACATCAGGCAACCTCAATAACCTGATCGGACTGCCTCAGATGTTGTTTCAGCTCAGGCCCGAACATTGCTGGGCAGTACTGGAAATGGGCATGAGTGAGCCAGGGGAAATTGACCGTCTGGCGGCGATCACCGCTCCGCGTGTCGGAATCGTTTTGAATGCGCTGCCGGCACATCTGCAGAGCATGGGAACAATCGAGGCGGTGGCTGCAGCGAAAGGCGAATTACTGCACCGTATCTCTGATGGCGGTCTGGCGGTTGTCAACGCTGATGATTCAAGGGTCGCCTCGCTTTCCCAGAACGCCTCCGCGCGCCGGATCAGCTTCGGCATTGATCGGGGCGAAGTGCGCGCCAGAGACATTGAACTTCAGGGGGTGGAGGGACAGAAATTCCTTCTGCACACGCCGCATGGTGAAGCTGTCGTTCACCTGAAAGCGTGCGGTCGCCATAACATCTATAACGCACTCGCTGCAACTGCGGCGCTTTTGGAAAAGGTTGATCTGCCGACCATTGTTGCCGGACTGGAAGGTTTTACCCCGTACAAAGGTCGTTTTACGATAGAGCAGCTGGGCGGTATCACTCTCATCGATGACAGTTATAATGCCAATCCTGCTTCAACAAAGGCGGCTCTGGAAACCCTGAATCAGATTGCTACCGAGGGACACCGTATTGCAGTACTCGGCGATATGATGGAACTGGGAGAGCACGAGGTTGAAGCCCATATTGGTGTCGGGGCCGTTGCCGGACGGAATGTTGATCGCCTCTATCTGATGGGCGACCGGATGGCAAAATACACTGTTGAGGGGGCCCTGTTGGCCGATATGCCGGCAGAGACAGTTATCTGCTGTACAAGCCACACGGAGATTGCCGGGCGACTGCACCATAGCTCAAGAAAAGGCGATGTGATTCTGATCAAGGGGTCACGCAGTATGGCGATGGAAAAAGTGGTTACGGAACTGAAGGGTCTGATACAGCTCACCAAAGGGGAATAGCCCATGCTCTACCACATTTTTTATCCGCTTGCGACCAACATCAAACTGTTAAACATATTCAAGTATCTGACGTTCCGAACCATATACGCCATGATTACCGCGCTGCTGGTCTGCTTCATCCTCGGCCCCTGGATCATTCGCAAACTGGAGTCTCTGCAGGCCCGGCAAGTCATCCGTACCGACGGCCCGGAATCGCACCTGCAGAAACAGGGAACCCCCACCATGGGCGGCGTGATAATTCTTGCGGCAATCATTATCCCAACCCTGCTTTGGGCAGATCTTACCAATCAGTACATCTGGATCACGCTGTTTATTACTATCGGATTCGGCATAATCGGATTTGTCGACGATTACAAAAAAGTGGTCAAGAAAGATACGAAAGGACTGACCGCACGTCAGAAGCTGTTCTGGCAGGTACTACTGGCAGGCTCGGTGGCCGTTTTTCTGTTTCTTAAACCCGGATTCAGCGAACTGCTCTATTTCCCGTTATTTAAAAACTTTCACCCGGACCTCTGGATCTGGTTCATCCCGTTTGCCACTCTGGTAATTGTCGGTGCCAGCAATGCCGTCAACCTGACCGACGGACTTGACGGACTTGCCATCGGCCCGGTTGCGATAAATGCAGCAACCTACATGCTCTTCTCCTATATCGCCGGGCACGCCACACTGTCGGCCTATCTGCAGATTCCACGTGTGGTAGGCGCTGGTGAACTGGCCGTATTGTGCGGAGCCATGGTCGGCGCAGGCCTCGGTTTCCTTTGGTTCAACTCGTATCCCGCCGAAGTTTTTATGGGAGATGTCGGCTCGCTCTCTCTGGGGGGGACTCTGGGAACTATCGCGGTACTGACCAAGCAGGAAATTCTATTGGTGATTGTCGGCGGCATTTTTGTGATCGAAGCGCTTTCGGTTATCTTTCAGGTTGGTTCCTATAAATATCGCGGCAAACGTATTTTCCGCATGGCGCCGATTCACCACCATTTCGAGCTGAAGGGCGTGGCAGAACCGAAGATTATCGTTCGCTTCTGGATTATAAGCATCATCCTGGCACTGGTGGCAATTTCAACGTTGAAGATGAGATAAACAGCCTCATGCTGTGAGAAATAAATATAACCTTGAGGAGGGCGAACATGGCCGACAAAAGAAAGAGCGAACGGGTCGATTGTCTCAATAACTGCCTTCTGGTTTTCAACGGCAAAAAATACAAAGGCATACTTGAAAATATTTCCAACACCGGAGCCTTGGTCAAATTTGCCAGAAAACAGAGCAGTGCCATTCCTGAAGGGAGTCAATGTAACCTCATGATCGGCAACGACTCCTTTCTGATTCCCGGCGAATTCACCGGGACGGTAATTTATAACAACCTGTATAAAATCGGTCTTCAGTTTAAGTTTTAGGAAAAGATGCCTTGAACCCTTTCGGCAGTAAAATACTCGTCGTCGGACTTGCAAAAACCGGTGTGGCCTGCGCCCGTTTTCTGGCCGCAAAAGGTGCGCACGTGACCGTCACAGACATGCGTTCGGAAAAGGAGCTGACAGAACCGCTGACAGAACTGGGGCATTTCAATGTATCAAGAGAGCTGGGACGTCACGACGAAGCTACCTTTCTAAGCAGCGATCTGATCGTTGTTTCCCCCGGCGTCCCGATGGATCTGCCACCACTGATTGCAGCCCAACGTGCCGGAGTTGAGATAATCAGCGAGATTGAACTGGCTTCACGTTTCATCGATGTGCCATTGGCTGCGATCACCGGAACTAACGGCAAGACTACGACAACAACAATTCTGGGCGCAATATTCAAACACAACGGCTATCACACCTTTGTCGGCGGCAACATCGGCAACCCGCTGATTGAGCTGGCGGAGTCTCACCAGATTTTTGATCAGGTCGTCGCTGAAATCAGTTCGTTCCAGTTGGAGTGGATTACTTCGTTTCGTCCGACCGTTGCCGCACTGCTGAATCTGAGCGAGGATCACCTCGACCGTTATCCCGATTATCAGGCATATATCAATGCCAAACTGCGCATCTTTGAAAATCAGACCGAGGATGACTTTGCCGTAGTAAATCGTGATGACCCGCTGGTCTGGCAGCATGCCCGTAATCTCAAGGCCACGCTCTTTCCTTTCAGCCGGAAGATTGAACTTGACGAAGGTATTTTCTACAAAGATAGCGTTATCACGTACCGTCATAACGGCCATGAGGAATGTTTCCCCACCGCCGCCATCCGGCTGCAGGGGGTGCACAATCAGGAAAATATCATGGCTGCAACGGCATGTGCGTTGCTGCTCGGCTGCCGACCGGATGAAACATATGAGACGATTCTCTGCTTTGAGGCCCTTCACCATCGCATGGAGTTTGTGCGTGAAGTGAACGGCGTCCGTTACTTTGAAGACAGCAAGGCGACCAATGTCGGAAGCGTTGAAAAGGCAATCGAAAGTTTTACCGACATCACACTCATAGCAGGCGGCAAGGACAAAGGCGGCTCATACGCCCCGCTTGCACCTCTGGTACAGGAGCGGGTGCGACATCTTATTCTGATCGGTGAGGCAGCCGGGCGGATGGAAGAAGAGCTGGGCTCACTGACCGACACCCGCCGGGCAGCATCGCTTGAAGATGCGGTACGGATGGCAGCGGAGATAACAACCACGGGCGGCACAGTTCTGATGTCACCGGCCTGTTCAAGTTTTGACATGTTTCGTGATTATGAAGAACGTGCTCAGCGGTTTATTGCTGCGGTAAAGGCGCTCTAAATGTTAAAGAAACTGGAAGAATATGATCTGGTGATTATGCTGATGGCCATTGCCCTGACCTGTTTCGGGGTGGTAATGGTCTATTCGGCTTCTTCCGTTATGGCTGCCAAACGATTTCACGACGGCTTCTTTTTTCTCAAGCGCCAGGGTTTGTTCGCTCTGCTCGGCTTTGCACTGATGCTGGTAACCATGAGGATCAACTACCAGTTCTGGCGCAAACTGGCCGCCCCGATACTCTTGGGATGCATCGTGCTGCTGGTACTGGTACTTATTCCCGGAATAGGCGGCTCCGCCGGCGGAGCTTCGCGTTGGATACGGCTTCCCGGATTCAATTTCCAACCCTCGGAAATTGCCAAAATTGCTCTGATCATATACATGGCCTACTCTCTGGACAGAAAACAGGATAAAATCAAGCAGCTCGGGCCCGGCTTTGTCTCCTACATGCTGATCCTGCTCGTGATGCTGGGACTTCTGCTCAAACAGCCGGATATGGGCTCTGCCATGACTCTGGCTGCTGTTGCAATTATTATGCTTTTTGCTGCCGGGACCCGATTTGTCTATATTATTTCAATAGTTCTGATGTCAATGCCATTCATCTATTTTTTGGTAATGAATGTCGCCTACCGCAAACGACGTATTCTGGCGTTTCTCGACCCGTGGCAGGATCCGCAGAACAGCGGTTTTCAGATCATTCAATCCTGGCTGGCTCTTGGAACGGGTGGACTCTTCGGGCGCGGACTGGGTGAAGGAAAACAGAAACTCTTCTATCTGCCGGAAGCTCATACTGACTTTATCCTCTCGGTAGTCGGTGAGGAACTCGGCTTCATTGGCGTGGTAGTCATCACCGGTATGTTCTTCCTTCTGGTACAGCGTGCTATGCGGATCGCTGTTGCCGCTCCGGATATATTCGGGCGATTCCTGGCATTGGGGATTGCAGTACTGTTCGGCATAGAAGCCTCAGTCAATATGGGTGTTGTGACCGGCCTGCTCCCGACCAAGGGCCTGGCGCTCCCGTTTATCAGTTACGGCGGCAGTTCCCTGCTGATCAGCCTGTTTGCTGTCGGCATTCTACTTAACATTTCATCAGGTTTGAAAATCTCCTCCGTCAGTCTCAAGGAGGAAACATGAAGCTGATCATTGCCGGTGGCGGCACCGGAGGGCACCTCTTTCCCGGTATTGCTGTGGCCGAAGAGTTTCTGTCACGCAACACGGATCATGAGGTGTTGTTTGTCGGGACCGAACGAGGAATTGAGGCACGTGCGGTACCGGCAGCCGGCTACCCACTGGAGCTGATTTCAGCAGCCGGAATCCGCGGCAAAGGGGCTTTCACCAAGATCAAGGGAACTGCCTTGATGATATACGGCTACGCCCAGTCGCGAAAAATATTGAAACGATTCCGGCCGGATCTGGTTCTTGGCGTGGGCGGATACGCCTCTCTGCCAATGGTGCTGGCAGCCCGTGGCATGCAAATTCCCTGTTTCATTCACGAACAGAACGCCATTCCCGGGCTGACGAATCGCCTGCTCGCCAGATTTGCAACTACTGTTTTCATAACACTGGAAGAATCGGCCCGTTATTTCCCCGCCGCATCAACCCAACTGACGGGAAACCCGCTGAGACGGCAGATTCTGGACATGGTGGAAAAAGTGAATTCATCCACCACTCCCCCTATACAGCATGGAGGAGAAAATCGCCCCCCTTTTCAAAGGGAGGGTCGGGGTGGGGATGGTGTGTTTAACCTGTTTATCTTTGGCGGCAGTCAGGGTGCGCACTCCATCAACATCGCTATGATAGAGGCTCTCCCGATATTGAAAGGGTTCCCGGGAAAATTGATAATTGTACACCAGACCGGAGAAAAGGATTGTGTAGAGATTACGGCAGCATACCGGACTGCGGGCGTCGAAGCAGAGGTGACACCCTTCATCGGCGACATGGCGGCAGAATACGCCCGGGCCGACCTGATAATTTGCCGGGCCGGAGCTACAACCATCGCCGAAGTGACCGCCTGTGGCAAGACCTGCCTGTTTATTCCGTTTCCACACGCTGTTGACGATCATCAGCGCCGTAACGCTGAAGCTCTGCTCAAAAAAGATGCCTGCTTCATGATGCTTGAGCGTGAGCTGACCGGGACAACGCTTGCGGAGGCTATCCGTACACTGGCCGAAGATCCTGATCTCGTGTATCGCACCGGAGAAACAGCCTTTAGTCTGGCACGACTGGATGCAGCCAGAATTATTGTCGATAAGATGATGGGAAAAGCAGGTTAAGACTAAGCGAAAGACAGGTTAAGGATAAGGTTAAGGTTAAGCTTTCCTCAATCTTAATCTCAGCCTCAACCTGACCTTCAACCAAAGGGAGCAGCATGTACGGGAAAATAGATAAAATTCACTTCGTCGGTATCGGCGGCATCGGCATGAGCGGGATCGCTGAAGTCCTCCTCAATCTGGGTTACAAGGTATCCGGTTCCGATCTACGCGGTTCAGACATTACCGAGCGCCTGACAGGACTGGGTGCGGAAATCGGGATTGGCCACAGTGCAGAAAACCTGAAAAATGTCGATGTTGTGGTAATCTCATCCGCCGTACATGACGACAACCCTGAAGTAAAAGAAGCCAGGAAGCTGCATGTCCCGGTCATCCCGCGTGCAGAAATGCTGGCCGAACTGATGCGCATGAAATACGGCATCGCCATCGCCGGTACTCACGGGAAAACCACCACAACCTCAATGGCCGCCGCCATTCTGGGGCATGCCGGCATCGATCCGACCGTGGTTATCGGCGGAAAATTGAATGCCATCGGGACCAACGCCCAGATCGGACAGGGGAAATTTCTGCTCGCCGAAGCGGACGAATCTGATGGATCATTTCTGCTCCTTTCGCCGACTATTGCCGTAGTTACCAATATCGACGCTGATCATCTTGATCATTATTCAGGGATTGAAGAGATCAAAGCAACCTTTGTAGAATTCATCAACAAGATCCCTTTCTACGGCCTGGCCGTACTCTGTCTGGACGACAGAAATATTCGCGAGATTCTGCCACTGGTCAAAAAACGCTACATGACGTACGGGCTTTCTGCCCAGGCCGATATCCGCGCCACTCATATCAGGCATGACGGTTTCCAGACTTCGTTTGTTGCCCATTTTAAAGGATACAGGCTGGGCGACATCTCCTTTCCGATGCCGGGCCCGCATAATGTCCTGAACGCTATGGCCTGCATTGCAGTAGCATTGGAACTGGATATTCCGTTTGTGGCCATTCAAGAGGGTTTTGCCGGGTTCAGTGGAGTCGGGCGACGATTTACGGTTAAAGGAGAACCGCAGGGCATCATGGTAGTAGACGACTACGGACATCATCCGGTCGAAATCAGAGCGACTCTGGCGGCTGCGCGACAAGGGTGGCCGGAACGGCGCATTGTTGCCGCATTCCAACCGCATCGCTATACCCGCACGCATGAATTGTTCAACGATTTTGTGACCGCTTTCTATGATGCCGACGCGCTGATTTTGACTGATGTCTATGCCGCAGGGGAAAAGCCGATACCGGGAGCAACAGCAGAGCGTCTTGCTGCGGAAATACTCCGTCACGGCCAGAAGGATGTAACCTGGATCGCCAATCGCGAGTTAATCCCCGGACATCTGGCCGGGATCGTAAAAGAGGGTGACATTGTTATTACTCTGGGAGCAGGGAATATCTGGCAGCAGGGGGAAGAGCTGGTGAGATTACTGGGGACATCCCGTTGAAACCGGCAGGGCTAGAGTTTCGCGGCCGACTGCTGCAGAGCGAACCGATGTGCACCCATACCTCACTGAAAACAGGAGGACCGGCGGATCTGTTCGCAGTTCCTGAAGACACTGAGGATCTTCAGAGTCTGTTGTCATGGTTACATGATCAACAGATCCCGTGGATGCCGATCGGCAGAGGCTACAACCTGCTGGTGAGCGACAGGGGCATATCCGGTGCGGTCATCTCACTGGAACGGTTTGACCGGATCACTTTTGATGGATCTCTGATTACAGCAGAGGCCGGCGCCGAAAATCTGGCGGTTGTTCGATTCGCTCAAAAAATACGACGGGGAGGCATCGGGTTTATATCCGGAATCCCCGGCACAATCGGCGGAGCAATCAAGATGAACGCCGGCGCGTATGGCGAGGGAATCCTGACACGCACAGACCATCTTACTCTGCTGAGGGGCGGTTCCGTTGCTGATTTCCGCATGGAGGAGCTTGATTACGGGTACCGACATCTGAAACTGGAAGATGGCGACATCGTGCTGGCAGCTTCATTCAGACTGGATGAGCGTGAACCTCACCTTACCGAGGAAGAGATCCTTAAAGATACAAACCTCCGCCGCTTGAAGCATAACGTCGGATTCCCCAGTGCGGGGTCGTTCTTCAAAAACCCGCACGGTCAGGCAGCATGGAGGTTGATCGATGCCGCCGGAATGCGTGGAACAATCGTTGGCGGCGCTCAGGTATCAGAGGTTCACAGCAATTTTCTGGTTAACACCGGAGCGGCAACCACACAGGATTTTCTGGATCTCGCAACGATCGTTAAAACTGCTGTTTTTGCAACATCTGGCGTGACACTGGAGGAAGAAGTGCGTATAGTTGGCAAAATTTAATATTACATATATCAGGAACTGCTTGAGGAAGGTTTATAAGCATGTTGAAATCCAATAAAATCGGCGTGTTATTTGGTGGCCTTTCAGCTGAACGGGAGGTTTCCCTTAAGAGTGGTGCCGCCGTTTACCAGGCACTTGTAGCTCAAGGGCACAACGCGGTGGCAATCGACGTCGGGCGGGACCTGGCTGATGTTCTGAAACGCGAAGGAATCGAAGTCGCCTTCATTGCGCTCCATGGCCGTTACGGCGAAGATGGCTGTGTTCAGGGCTTGCTGGAACTGCTCCGGATTCCCTACACCGGATCCGGTGTCCTTGCCAGCGCATTGGCCATGCACAAACTTTACAGCAAACAGGTATTTGCCGCCAGCGGCATTCTGACGGCACCCTTCCGTTGTTATCGGCGCGGCGAAACCGTAAGGCTGGCTGATCTGCCGTTCACCCTGCCGGTGGTGGTCAAACCGGTGCAGGAGGGTTCTTCGGTCGGTGTCTCCATTGTCAGGGAAGAAGCCGGATTGGCACAAGCGCTTGAATTGGCTTTTTATCATGACGACGAGATCCTCGTAGAGCAGTATATCAAAGGTCAGGAAGTGCAGATCGGCATACTGGACGACTCGCCGGTAGGCGCTATTGAAATTGTCCCCAAAAATGAATTTTACGACTTTGAAGCTAAATACACGGACGGCATGGCAGAACATATTTTCCCGGCACGTCTGGAACCGTCACTGTACGAAAAATCTCTGCAGATCGGCCTGGCGGCCCACCGTGCCCTCGGCTGCAAAGGGTACAGCCGTGTGGATTTGCTGGTGACAGCCGCCGGCGACTGTTTTGTGCTTGAAGTAAATACTCTGCCGGGGATGACTGCACTCTCGCTACTGCCGGAAATCGCGGCAAAAGGGGCGGGCCTGACGTTTGCTGAGCTTGTTTCACGTATTTTAAAGTCGGCAGCGCTGTCGATAAAGGTACTCTAACTGGTGCGAGACTTCGCGAATTCATCATATCAGCGCAGAAAGGTGGCGCCCAACAAAATAAAGGTCCAGCGGAAACCGCTTGATCTGAAGAAGTATCTGCGCCCGCTGAAGATGGCTGCCGGAGGAGTGGCAGCACTTACGCTGATGAGCGGCATTCTGTATGGTGGTTATCGAGCCGTAACGGCAGTTACCCTCTTCTCACTTAAAACGATTGAAGTATCGAGCGCCAAACATCTGACCCGGAACGAAATACTCGGATTGGCCGGCGTAGAACCGGGGAAGGATCTGCTCCGCATGAATCTGAAACGAATGGGCGAGCACCTTCTGCAGAATCCCTGGGTGGAAACTGTACGCATTAACAGATATTTCCCGGACGGTCTTTCAATTGTTATTACCGAACGCGAACCGGTGGCAATTGTCAACATGGGGTTCATTTACTACCTTGACAAAAAAGGGAACGTCTTCAAGGTTCTTAATCAGGGGGACAGGCTTAATTTTCCGGTTGTCACCGGTTTCAGCGAGGAAGAAATAGGGAGCGACCCGAAAGGAACGAAAGAGGCACTCGAAGCAACCTGTCTTCTCCTGAAGATATTACGTGATAAAGGTGCGTTTATCCTTGCGGATGTATCAGAGATTCATTACGATAAGGGGTATGGTTTTACTCTTTTCACAGCTAACAATGCACTCCCGGTAAAAGTCGGCGCAGGAAATTTCTCCGAAAAAATGGAGAGATTCGCCCGGATTTATCGGGACCTCATAGTGCAACTGCCGTCAATTCATTATATTGATCTCGATTACAACGATAAAATAATCGTAAAAAAGAGCTGATTTTTACATTTTAATTTTTTCAGCAGGGGGAATGGTATGTCAGCAACAAAACGGGATAGTCTGATAGTAGGCCTCGATATCGGCACAACCAAGATTTGCGCCATCGTCGGTAATATCACAGAAGAAGGTATCGATATAGTCGGCATCGGAACCAGCCCTTCGAGCGGTCTGCGTAAAGGCGTTGTCATCAATATTGAAAGTACGGTCGGCGCCATTCGTAAAGCCATCGAGGAAGCGGAATTGATGGCCGGCTGCGAAATCAAGTCAGTCTTTGCCGGCATTGCCGGTGGCCATATCAAGGGACTGAACTCAAATGGCGTTATTGCCATCAAGAATCGCGAGGTTTCGCAGGATGATGTCCGGCGGGTCATCGATGCCGCCAAAGCGATCAATATCCCCATGGATCGTGAAGTGCTGCATATCCTGCCGCAGGAGTTCATCATTGACGAACAGGATGGCATCCGCGAACCGCTCGGCATGAGCGGCGTCAGACTGGAAGCAAAGGTGCATATTGTCACCGGTGCGGTGGCCAGCGCCCAGAACATCGTCAAATCCTGCAACCGTGCAGGCCTTGATGTGGCTGACATCGTTCTGGAGCAGTTGGCGTCATCCCACGCAGTACTGTCGGAAGACGAAAAAGAGCTTGGTGTCTGTATGGTCGATATCGGCGGCGGAACAACCGATATTGCTATTTTTGCCGATGGCGCCATCAAATATACATCAGTCATCTCGTTGGGAGGCAATCAGCTCACAAACGACATTGCCGTAGGTCTTCGTACCCCGTTTGCTGAAGCTGAAAAAATCAAGCAGAAATACGGCTGCTGCCTGGCCGCGCTTGTCGGCAAGGAAGACAAGATTGAAGTTCCAAGTGTCGGCGGCCGCAAACCACGCGAACTTTCACGCAATGTATTATGCGAGATTCTTGGTCCACGCATGGAGGAGATCTTCTCGCTTGTTAACCGCGAGATTATTAAATCCGGTCTGGAAGATTCTATTGCATCAGGCATTGTCATTACCGGTGGCTCCAGTATTCTGGAGGGAATTCCGGAACTGGCTGAACAGATATTCAATCTGCCGGTACGGCGGGGGCTCCCGCAGAATATCGGTGGATTGAATGATGTTGTAAAATCTCCGGTGTATTCCACCGGCGTCGGACTTGTTGTTTACGGAAGCCGCAACTCGGGTTCCCGCGAGTTCCCGACCGGAAAACCTGAAGCAAATCTGTTCGGATCTGTGTTCGGGCGAATGAAAGGGTGGTTTCGCGAATTTTTCTAATCCTGACGCCGTATTTTACGCACCGGATGGCCGTTGATCTTTCAGGTAAACGGCCTCTTTTTTAATGAAATTGACGAACTTTCAGCCACTGTTTCAAGACTCATTCCGCTAACACTCTGTTTTTTAAAGACACCTTTTTTTCTCCAAAATTATATTATTTTTTCCTTTGATTCTTGGTTAAAATGAGGTTACATTTCGGGCGCTCATAATTGAATTTACGTAATGACATATAGAGGGGGAACCGCATGTTTGAATTT
>VFJW01000005.1 GCA_009885845.1 Geobacter sp. | reverse complement strand
TGGTGGAGCAGCTGCCGGCGGTGCCGGCGGTAAAATTGAAGCCGCGGTCGGTGCCCGCCAGCGCACCGGCTGCGGTGTATGTGCCTTTGCGGGTGGCCGAGGTAAAGCCAAAAAAGATATCGGCAGCCTGGTTGGTGCTGACACCACCGTCGGCATGGACGGCCCCTTTGCTGGCGGAGTGGCAGGCCGAGCACTCAAAGCGGTAGGCCGTGGCAGTGCTGTTATTGGCTGGCGTTGAGGTATAGCTGGTGGCTGCGGGTACGCCGGCTTCATAATGTGAATTGTGGCGACCAAGCAGTGCTGAATCTGCGTTGTGGCAGGAACTGCAGGCCAAACTTACGTCACCCCAACGCGGGGCGCTGGTGCCGTGGCAATAGGTATTGTTGCAGGTCTTGGTTGCAAGGGCGTAGACACCGGAAGCGTTGGAGAAGGCCTTGGGCTTGGAGAATCGGGCATCGACGGCGCCGTCCAGGTGGCCGGAGTAGTTGGCAAGGATGCTGGTGCCGGTCGAGGTGGTCAGGCGGTGACAGTTCTTGCAGTCAGCTGCCGATGTAACGTGTTTCTTGTGGCTGTTTGCGTTGGACGCACCTGCAGAGCGAGCAGTGGAGTAGTTCGGCTCACCGGCGATGCTGACGAAGAAACCAGTACCTGTGCGGGCACCGTGGCAGCCCTTGCAGACATTGGCAAATGTGGAGTTCCATGCCGGTACAGCCGGTTCGGCACCGGCCGGAGCGATACCCTTCTTACCGCTGGTATGGCAATAGGTCGCGGAACAGCCGGCATAGGCTGCGGTATAGGCAAATACTGCCTTGCTGCCGGCACGCCTGATGTTGGCGCTGCCGCGGGTGTAGGTGGATGACGAGTAGTTAACCTGTCCAGTGACGTGCGACTTGGCCGGGTTAGCGACCAGGGCGCTGTTG
Source organism: Geobacter sp. (assembly GCA_009885845.1). Classification (GTDB taxonomy): domain Bacteria; phylum Desulfobacterota; class Desulfuromonadia; order Geobacterales; family Pseudopelobacteraceae; genus JACRCG01. The sequence continues at coordinate 72,820 of VFJW01000005.1, read as the reverse complement.
CTGACGGCCGTGGCGGAATGGCACTCGTTGCAGGTGAAGTTGTAGCCGAGTGTGGCGGCGTTGTTCACATGTGTAGCGTGGGCACCAGAGAGGTCGGTGGTGCCGGTGGGGTTACCGCCGTTGCCGTCACCGTGACACGAGGTACAGCCAAGTGCGGCGTTACCCCAGGTAGGGGCAGCGGCACCGGTGGGATAACCACCCTTGCCATCCGAGTGGCAGTACAATGCGTTACAGGTCTGGTAGTTGGCGACGATGCCGGCCTGCGCCGTGCTGTTGGCGACATTCGGCTGGCGTGCAGCGGTGACACCGTAAGTTGCTGCGGCTGTTCCGACCGCGGCGGTCGTCTGGTTATCGAATGATACCTGGGCCTTGCCCTGGACGTGATTCGTGGTATCGGTCACGCTGTTATGGCAGGTGCTGCACTTGAAGCCATAGTTTGCCGAGCCGCTCCCGGCATGCTTGAAGTGGTTACCGGCTGCACCGCTGGCTACCGTGCCCTGGATAAAGTGGCAGGTACCGCAAACACCATCGCCGGGTACGGCCCACTTGGGACGGGTGACGCTGCCTTGTGCGCCCGGCCAGTTGGCATGGCAGTAAACGTTGCAGGAGTTATCCGTGGCGGCCTTGTTTCCGACGACTGTAGTGGCGATGGTGCTCTTGGCCGGCTTGGCGGTGTAGCCGACGGTGTTGTTATTTCCGGTATAGGAGGAAAAGCCGGTGACATTGCCCAGCAGTTTCGTCCAGTTGCCGGTTACGAGGTTGAAGCCCATCTGGATGTTGGCACCGGCATGGCCCTGGGATTGATTCTGGTAGTGGCAGGCGTCGCAGGCAATACCCATGGTGCTGCTGTGGGCGGCATGGGCACCGGGATTGGCCGGAGAAGTGCCGAGGGCATTGGTGGCCGGCGATGCCAGGCCGCTGGGGCCGCCGATGGTCGTTGTGGTAGGAGGCGTACCGTGACATGACGTACAGCTCGCGATGAAGCCCTTGTCATGGCTGTGGCAGCTGACGCACTCCTGTGCCGTACCGTAGTAATGCGGAGCGGTGTCGGCCTGATTTGCTGAAGGGCTGCCGCCGCCGCCGCCGTTCCAGGTGGTAGCATTCAGGGTGACATTGTAGCGGTGATGCTTGGTCTGGGTGTGGCAGACCTCGCAGACGCGCTGAGACGAGTTGCGGCCGGCTTCCGTCATGGCTCCAGCGCTGGTGGTGTTGTTATAGACGACCGTTTTGCCCGGGAAACCCTGACCAGCCTTGCCGGATGTGAACTTTCCCTGAATGGCCTTGATATTATTGGCATCGGGCCGATGACAGGTGGCGCAGACAAACTGGCCATACACACCGCCAGGCACACCCCAGCCACCCTTGGACTGCCAGTAATTGTTGCCAGTCCCGGCTTTGCTTGCCGTGGTGTAGTTATGCATGAGTGGTGCGCCATACACCATGCTCATACCAAGTTGCAGATCATTACCCATAAACGTCACGGTAGAGACCACAACAAGTGCCACTGCCAACAGGACCAGGGTCTTCAGAAATTTTCTCACGGGGTTCTCCTTAATTATAGCTTCAAATCATTAAAATAATTTCTCTGCGCCTGAGCCTAGAGGTCAGTGTGGCAGCTCTGACACGATGTTGTACCACCAGTATCGCCCCACTTGACCGACTGGCTGTTGTGGCAGGCGATGTTGGAACAGGTTCCGCCGCTGTAGCTCGGAGTCGTCTTCGGATTCCAGTGTTCAGCCGAGTTGGTCGTCTTGTAGCCGTCCTGACGGCGCCATGACGAGCTGTAGTTTAGATAGCTGGAATCACGGACCTGTGCAGGAATCACGTAGCCGGTCATGTTTTTGAAGGTGATGTTAAGCGTGCCGTTGACATGGAAGGCCGTGTTGGCGATCAGCTGCATGTCGTTGGCAGGGTTCTTTACACTTGCTGAACCTCCCGAATAATGACACTTCACACAGACGTTGTTCTTGTCGTTGGCGGCTGTTGTTACCGTCATGTAGTGACAGGCGTTGCAGTTGAACGTTGTGGCCAAGGCCGGGTTGCCGTGAGCCGAAGGCGATCCGGAGCTCTTGTTAACCAAGCCATTCAGGTTGCCACCCTTGTAGATGTTCTTGTCGTGGAAGCCCAGAGAGTGACCAGAGCTAACATTCGTGTAACCGAGCCAGCTGGTGTTGTAGTGGGCCGGTGAACCGACACGGGTACCCCATGAGCCGGAGCTGTTGGGCGAGTTGCCGTGGCACATTGAACATTTGTCCTGAGTGCCGGTGATGGTACCATACCAGTTGGGAGATGCGTAATAGGTAGTAGTCGTCAGTACGGAGCCACCGGAGTTGCCGCCGTTGCTGTGGCAGTAAACATTATTGCAGACAACGCTGCTGCCGGCCGTACCAGAAATCCCTGTCGTTGCGACAGTGCCACTGTAAGCAACCCCATTGATGGCAGAAGACTGCTGGTTGATGCCGCTGGAGTTTTTGGCGCGCAGGCTACCGGGGTTGGTGATTGCCGGGCGGAAATCGATCACGATAGTGCCGTTGGCGTGGCTGCTGTTGCTCAGCGGATGACAGACAGAACAGCCATAATTGTGTTTAGAGCCGACCGATGTGTTGCTGGTCAGATTAAGATAGACCGCAGGCGCTGCAGTTGAATTATCAATGTGGTACTGGTGGGCACCGCTCAGGGTGGAACGGGGGTGACAACTCTCACAATTGAGTGTTGCCCCCCACTGGGCAGAGCCGCCGCTGTGGCAGCTGATGTTCGAGCAGGTCTTGTTGGCAAGTTTGCCGAAGGTAGCACCGGTGTTCGAGGTGTAGTTGTTGAATTTGTCGGTGTGCTGGTTGCCGGCAATCAGGGTTGTGCCGGTCGTGGTCGTCTTCTGGTGGCATTTTGCGCAGACTGCTGCGCCTGCGCCGGTCGGTACATGCTTCTGGTGGCTGTTGGCACCGGCAACTCCGGCACCGGCATTGGCGGAGTTAGGTTCGCCGTACTGGCTGGTGAAGGCAGGGGCTGCGGCACTGCCGTGGCACCCTTTGCAGTCGATGGCGGCGGCATTCCAGGCAATTGTCTTATATGCGCCTTTGCCGTCACTGTGACAGTAAGAGGCAGAACAGGAGTAGGCTGCGCTGAAGGCGCCAGAGTAACGAGGCAGTCTGCCGCTGTTACTCGAAAGGTTGACGAAGCTGTTAAGGTGGCTGGCTGGTGTGCTGACTGTGGTGTTGTTGGAAACAGTGCTGGAGTGGCAATCGACGCAGCCGTAGTTGGTGCCCAGTACTGCGGTGTTGTTGACGTGGCCGGCATGATTGGTGGAAAGGGTGCCAACAGTGTCGTCGCCGTGGCAGCCGGTACAGGTCAGTGTTGCGCCCCACTGGGCATTGGATACGCCAACTACGATGCCGCCGCCGCTGTGGCAGCTGATGTTCGAGCAAGTCTTGTTGGCAAGTTTGCCGAAGGTAGCACCGGTGTTCGAGGTGTAGTTGTTGAATTTGTCGGTGTGCTGGTTGCCGGCAATCAGGGTTGTGCCAGTCGTGGTCGTCTTCTGGTGGCATTTTGCGCAGACTGCTGCGCCTGCGCCAGTCGGTACGTGTTTCAAGTGGCTGTTGGCACCGGCAGCTTCGGCACCGGCATTGGCATAGTTCGGCTCGCCGTACTGGCTGGCGAATGATCCGGCTGTGCTGGAGGCACCGTGGCAACTCTTGCAGTCCAGCGCAGCACCACTCCAGGAAGGACTGACCGGTTCGTCAGTCGACACCATGCCGCTAAGGCCCTTCTTGCCGGAAGAGTGACAGTACGTGGCGGAACAGGTGCCGACGGTTCTGGAACCACTCTGACTCGGAAGATATTGGAAATTGGACCCATCATAGGCACCCACGGTTAATTGAATATTTCGTCCGGCATTTCCGGCGCTTGTTGCATGCTGAAACGGCTTGGCAGCAACGGTATGATCGGGATGGCATTTTGCGCAGGCAGTAAGGTTGTTGCCATATTTCTCAATATGCCTGTTATGGGAATATGTTGCCGGCGACGCGCTGTGGCACTGGCTGCAGTCGCCAGGTGAGGCGAAAAGGGTTGTAGTTCCCCAGTTCGGAGTTATTGATTCAAAGTGGCAGTTAACGTTTGAGCAGCTGTTCTGGACAGGAAGCGAGCTCTGATTAAAGAAAATGGCATTTGTAGAGACTTGGTAAGGTCGACTCTGGTTATATCCTGCTCGCCCTTTCCCGGCAGCAGAATAGTTTTTTAACTTTTTACTCACTTCAATCGATCCGTTACGGTGATTAGTGGGGTAAGAGATTACTGAATCAGTATGGCAGATGGAGCAGTTCATGGCAGCAGCTGATGCAGGCTGGTGGGTTTGGTGGTTACCTTGAAATGCACCGGTCGTTATGTTCCGATAAGTTGCATCAAGCGGCGGCATATCGTGACACGTAGAGCAGGTGGCGGCCTCAGCAATACCATTCAATCCGGCAACAGCAATAACGACTGCGCATGCAACAGCGAATAGGACTGATTTCAACGTGCCCATAAGACGTTCCTTTGCTGCCGACTATAATAATTGGTTTGATCGAGCAATGGTCGTTCAAGAAGCGTATTGACAGGCCAGGGCGCCATGATTCTCACGACTGTAGCAGCATGGCGAAGCTTTAACCACCTATGCGTCGGAATAGGGAAGAGTACAGAGGGTAAAGTAGCTAAATGGCGGGATTCGTACTGCCGGATCGAGCGTTTCCGATCATTTGACGTAAATACAGCTGCCATACTATATTCTCCTCGCCACACAGGGGTTGAAGTTCGCGAGATATATATAAAAAATTTATACACAAAGAATGCAAAAAACGCACCAACAGCATACCACCGTTTCTTTTTTAATGTGATCGCCACAAGAGAGAGAAAAACTAAAAACGATTGTGTGGTATAGTGCGACAAGAGGACGCCAATTCACGGAACTGCTCCGTCGATTCCGCAACGATGTCAGGCGATTTTTTTCATCATCTCCTCAATTTTTGCCGGCACCTTACCGAGGGTTCCCATGCCGAGCTTCTTGACAATGAAGGAACTCCCCATGATCAGTTTCATCGCCCGCATCAGGTAACCCCGCTTGAACTCGTCCTTCATGGTGACGACCTCGGTCAGCTTTCTCATATAAAACCTGCGATAGCAGTCGACGATGGCCACATCAATCTGGAGCATGCTCATTCGTTTAGGTTCGATAATCGGATCGATCAAATTGTATTTGGCATAATCATGGACCCTGATGTACGGCTTGACCTCTTCATACATATCGGCGTAGGGCCAGGGGGTTATGGCCAGAAAGTGGGCGTTGTCCGGGTTGTAGTACTGGGCCATCTTCAGGGTTCTTTCTATGCTCTTCCTGGTTTCATCGGGAAAACCGAGGACAAACGAAGTTTCCGTGATGATACCGTGCTCATGAATAATATCAAGCGCCTGTTTCCCTTCAGTCACATCGATTTCTTTTTTGATAAAGTCAAGGGTGGCCTGGTCGGTCGCCTCAATGCCGATGTAAATATGTACGACACCAGCTTTTCGGTACTTCCACATAATATCCCGGTCACGGATGATATCGGGGGTTCTGGTCTCCATGAGCAGATAGATCGGCAGTTCAAGGGCAATAATCAGATCAAGAAACGTTTCCCATCGCATCCGGTCACTGGTGGGATACTCGTCAGTAATCAGAAAGACATTCACTCCGTAGGTATGATAGAGATGCTCCACCTCGTTTGCAACTTTCTGGGGATCACGCGCCCGCCAGGTTTTTTCCCAGAACTTTTGTTGCGAGCAGAAGATGCAGTCATGATCGCAGCCACGGGAGGTGCTGATGGCGCCAAGCCGGGAATCAGAGATAACGAAATATTTGTAATCCGGCCACTCCAACAGGTCCCAGGCGGCGGCCAGGTCGTCGATACTTTCAAGGAAACAGCGTTTGGGGGTTTTTACGAGCGCTCCGTTGCGCATGAAGGCCAGGCCGGGCACCGCTGACGGATCGCCACCCGCCTCCAGGGTTTCCAGCAGGATTCGCAGGGTGGTCTCTCCCTCACCGCAGACGATGTAATCGACCGCATCGGTCGAGCTAAACACCTCTTCGTAGCAGAAGGTTGGATGGACTCCGCCCAGGATGGTGACGGTTGCGGGATGTAGCTGTTTTGCCAGGGCCAATGTTTTGATGGCGTCGTTGATGGTTGAGGTGATGGCCGTGGAAGCCACATAATCCGCACCGGCTTGGCGGAGCCGCTGTTCGATCTCCGGATAACCATGAAACTTGGTCATGGCATCGTAGATTTCCGCCTCCAGACCGGCAAGACGTGCAGCACCAGCCAGGTACACAAAGTTGAGCGGTATCCAGCGTCCGGCAACTTCCACCACACCACAGTGATAGGGTGGCGTTACGAAGAGTATCTTCCTTGTTTTACGTTGTTTTGCCATTATATCTCCATAAAGTTTGAATGTTGATTATACGCATATTCCGAGCCAATACAATTAAATTACCTGCAAATATGAATGCGGGTACCGCCGGTATTTCGCCGTTAGTCATGTGTTGCCCGGTTATTTTCCAGGGAATCCAAGGCGGCGTGGAATACTCCGCCATGACGGATTCGCATGCCTTCTGCCCGAGAAACGGCATGAATCCCGTTAAATCCCTGGACGAAAAATATCTCCCGACGAGGGGAAATAAAACGTGCCGGTAGCCACCAGAGCAATGCCGCAGCAAAAAAAACCAGTGCCATCCATATTGGAATAACGCCATGATCCCGGACAAAATCAGTCGCAACCACTCTCCGGAAATCGGGGAATCCCAAACGATAACCGCCCTTGCTGGACTCTCCTCCCAGTAACACTCTCCCGGTGGCAACGGGCTCTTTCTCTTTTAGCACCCTGAACAGGAGTGCCATGCGCCCGGTAATGAACGGATCGTCGCCCGACTCAGCAGGGGCGAGACTGAAGAACACCCGGTATGCTGTGCCGGGTATATCGGCGCTGTCTTCTTTGCCGGGCGGGTAGATCATCAGAATATAATGGGTTTCAAAACCTCCGGGGAGATCGGGGGCGGAAAAACGGACAAGGGGAGCAATGCCGAGATAGCGAGGGTAGAGAAACGCACCCTGATAGCGAGAGGGCGGATAGAGACCGAAGGTCTTCCTGATACCGTCATGAGTTGCCAGCTTGACAGTCAGGGCCCGGTTGAAAAACAGGCCGGCGTGTTCCTGCAGGGAAACGTTCTCGATACGATCTCTTTCCCCCGTTGCCCACGATAATGGCTCGCCCTCGATAAGCATTTCTCGACGGGTCGTGCGTGTGGTGAGGCTGAAAAGAATACCACTGAACAGAAATATCATCCCGGCCAGGAAAAGGATTCTCGCCGGGAATACGGTGACACCCCGCCAGGCCGCAAGAGAAGTTTCTGTTGCCTGAACTCTGTATCCCGTGGCGGCTAACTGCTCCTGAAGCCGGGCCAATGAGGGGGAGAAGGAAAGATCAATCATTTCGTCAAACATCCCCGGCACAAGCCCCTCACATCTACCTGTTTTTATCAACCTGCGCCGCCTGAGAAAGCGCGCTGTTTCCCGCACCAGCCTGATAACTGCGTTGAGGGGAATCAAGGCGAGAAGAATGGTCAGGAACGGATTCCGCCGGATCTGTGCCATCAGCATCGCCAACGCCTCGTCAGAGAAAACGGCAATCCCGGCGTACATGATCAGAAAGAATACCATCACCAGGGGGGGGAGTGCCCGGGAGGAGAGTACCGAAAAAAATACGTTTCCTATCCGCCTCATCTGGCTGCTCCCTTGACCCGGTTCGTGGCTTGAACCGTTATCCCCCACAAGTTCAGCAGGGCTGCGCCGTCGATGGCAATACCGTTTTTCTCCATCATGAACGGAACCGGAACAGGATTGCAGCCACCCGGCTTGCCAACGGTTTCCAGCGGGATCAGAGTCTTGCAGTAGTAGCAGATGACCGCACCTTCCGTCTGGCCGTAGCCGTCAGGCTTGCAGATCGAACAGGCGTCAAGAGTGACGGTGTAGCCGCCTGCGGAGTTCTGCAATACCATGAAACGAGCATCTCTACCTCTCTCCTTGAACAGGAATTTATGAATCTTGCCATCCTTCAGGTCGATCTCTCCCGTCAAGGGGATGAAGATACTCCCGGACGGAGTTGCCGCTACCTTCAATGGCTTGGGATCCCAGTACTCAACAGCTGGGAAACGGCTCTGAAATACGGCCGCCGCCAGCATTACTCCGGCGATCAGGGGGGCCACCAGTCGCGTGCGGCGCTCCCGGATGTGAGCTTTCAGAAGCGTGCGCCGTTCCGCTCCCTGCCGGATGTGGGCCACTGACGGCAACCGCTCCAGACGGATGGCCGCAGCCACCAGGAGCACCGGTGTGAACCAGATCAGCATCCCTCCCCAGAGACCAACCCGGTTACCGAAGAGGAGACCGATATAGTTCCAGACTTCAGGACGGAAAAAGAGGTGATCCGGAATCAGCATTGATTCGAAAAACTGATGAACGATATCGTGGATGAGCTTCATTACCTTCATGACGAGAGGAGAGAAGAGGTCGAGACGCGGAATAGATGAAGAGGCAAAGAGGATGAATGATACCACGATAGCCATTAGCACTTCTGCGGTGGGAACAGGCATCTTCGGTACGAATTGTTCTACGCCGAAGAAAAATGCCGTCAGGCACACCCCTGAAAAGCCGACAATGACCACGGTCAGTAACGGCACTTCTCCTCCCTGCGGGATAAAACGAAAGGAGCAGATCGTACCTGCGAGTATTCCGACTGCAATTGAACAACAGGCTGCAGAGAGCGGGTTGTTGCTCATTTTCTGGAAACGTTCCACTGTTGTACCCTCACCAGTGGAACGATACAGAGCCGCTAGCGATACCAGCCAGTGAAGGAGAAAAAGTGCGGACAGCACCGCTTTTGCCACGGCAAAAGAGGCGTCTCCCTGAAGCGTAGAAAGCAGCAGCGCGCCCACGGCCACCCCGGCGGCAAAACCGGTGGCGTTGCTGACTGCCAGCAGTAACCTGTTGACGGAAAAGCCCCGGCCAAGAACTATGATGATGCCACCCCAGGCCAGGATCAGCACTGTAAGTTTCAGCGCTCCCATCAGTCTCCCTTCAACTCTTCACGCACCATGACACCGTCATCCAGGTAAATGGTACGGTCACCCCAGGCGGCCACTTCATGGTTATGGGTCACCATAATGATGGTAAATTGCTCCTCTGCACGAAGTTCGGACAAAAGCTCCATAACCACCCGGGTGCTGCCATGGTCCAGGTTGCCGGTCGGTTCATCGCCGAGCAGGAGCCGGGGGCTGTTGATGATCGCCCGGGCAATGCAGACTCGCTGCTGTTCCCCCCCCGACAGCTCACCAGGACGGTTTTTCAGGCGGTGCCCCAGCCCTACTCGCTCAAGGGCGGTCCTGGCTTCCGCTTCATCGGGGACGCTATGGAAGTATTGAGCCATCATGATGTTTTCGACAGCCGTCAGATAAGGAATCAAGTGATGCTGCTGGAAAATGATTCCGACGAATTCCCGACGGTAACGGGCCATGCCATCCTCGGAGAGTACCCGTAAATCCTCCCCCCCTACTCGTATAAAGCCATCGCTGGGACGGTCAAGCCCTCCCAGAAGATTAAGAAGAGTGCTTTTACCGGAACCCGAATGCCCCATGATCGATAGCCATTCCCCATTGTTGACACGCAGATCCAATGGCTTTAGTGCGCATATCTCGCCGTAATTCCTGGTAAGGCCTCTGGTTTCAATGAGTACATCCATCATTTTCCGACACCTTCCCCCGTCTCATCCTCACACATAGCTCGTATTCCCTGGATTATTCCCGTTCTCTTCCTGCCGGTAGCGGTCATTCTATTCCCCTCTCAAGCTTCTGACGGGATCCAGCCTGAATACCGACACCAGCGGGCCGGCACTCCCGGCAAGCGCCAGAAACAGGCTGACTCCCATTGACGCCCAGACTAACCAGGATATGAATCCTGGCGGTGCAGCAAAAACAGTCTGCATAATGAACAGTGCGATTACGTTTCCGATCAGGTAACCGGTGATACCCCCCGTTACTCCGAGCAGCAGCGCCTCCCCACAGAACAGGAGCAGGATATTCAATCGTCCGCCACCCATGGCTTTCATAAGACCGATTTCCTTGCCACGCTCCAGAATGGAGGCGCTCATGGTACCGGCCACGCTGCTGCCGGCAGAAATCAGTACCACGACTGTCGCCAGCATCATCAGCAGTTTTACCTTTGCCAGCAATCCTTCGCTCGTGCGCGCCACCTGCCGCACCTCTTTTACCACTGCACCTGAAAGCAGCGGGCCCAGACGATCCATGGCTGTTTTCAGACGTTCCCCACCGGCCGTGACCAGCAGTCGCACCAGGGTAAGTTGACCGGAGCGACCCGATACCTGCTGGAGTTCCGGTAGCGCCAGATACAGCAGATCATCCTCTTCCCCACCGGTATTTACGATTCCGGCAACTCGCGGTCGAACTACACCTGCTACCCCAAGTAGTTCAAGCTCTTCCCCCACCTTGATCCCCAGTCGGGCTGCCAGCCTGCTGCCAATAACCGCTTCAGCGCCGTTCGGCCAGCTCCCTTGAATGTGCCACCAGGGGAAAAGGCGCCGAATTACTTCAAAGTTAACCCCTTCAACGAGTATATCCGCAGCGCCCCGACGGAGCGTCCCGCTCAGATGGAGAGAGTGTTCCAACTGAATGCCGCTCCTGATAATCGCATCCTCAGTTTTGACCTGATTCAGATAGGTCGCTTCGCTGAACTCTCCGAAGTTGAGCCCGCCGCTCCCTATGCTGATTCTGGCCTTTTCCGGCATAATAATCAGGTTTGCACCGTACTTTCTGATCTCTTCAGCTACCCGCTTTTCCATGGTTAAAGAGACAATCCCCAAAGCGGTGGCAAGGCTGGCGGCCATGGAAAGTACTGCGATAAGCAGAAAGGTACGCCCTCGCCGATAGGCCAGTGCCCGTATTACAAGATGGAACTGCCAGCGGTTTCTCTGCATGTTACCCTTTCAGACCCTGCACCGGCTCGATTGCCAGTGCCTTGCGCAGAGGCATGATACTTCCTGCCATTGCAACGGTCATTGCGCTGACAACAGCTGTTGGCAAAAGCCATAACGATGGCTGCAGCGATGCGTCGAAGACACTCCTGCTGACAAAACCGGCAAGTTGTTCACCACACAGGTAACCGATTAACCCGCCGACAGATGAAATAACAAGAATTTCTCCAAGTAAAACAATGATGATCTGAAGGCTGTCGGCACCGATCGCCTTCATGAGAGCAATCTCGGGACTCCGTTCGGTCATGGAGGCCATCAGACTGGTGGAGACTGCGGTGGCTGCCGCAGTCAGTGCAAGCAGTGCCAGGAGAATCATTAGACGGTTCAGTTTCGTCAGCAGAGATCCTTCGGCGCTGGCAATCTGCCAGATCGGCTTGGCCCGACTGCCGGACATGACCTCTTCAACGTTTTTGGCAACGGAGGTCACATATGCCGTACAATACCATTTTTCGTATTCTTCCTTGCTCATACCGGCCGGATCTCTCCTGCCAAAATCATCCATCGGCACAGTCAGGGCACTTACCAACACCCGGGATATTCGTCCGGGCGCACCCAATAATGACTGAACCGTCGCTAGTGGCGCAAACAGCTGTTCCTCCTCGTAGCCGCCGGTTGTCACGATGCCGACAACACGAAAAATCTGGGTTCTTCTCTCCTTGGTTGTCGTAACTTCTTCACCTGAAACAACTCCCAACCTTTTTGCCAATGCTGCACCAATAATTGCTTCATTGACGGCTTCAGGCCATGTTCCGCTGAGCCCCCACCAGGGAGCGATCACCTTTACACCCTGGATACTTTCATCCTCCCCCTCCGACGTCAGGAGCCTGGCGAACCACGTACCGGTAACAACACTTTTTTCCCGCTTTGTACCGGCAGAAATATCAATAACACCGAACAGATAGGGAGCAAACCCGGTAATGTTGTAGCGCCAGAACACCGTCTTGATCTTGGGAAGGTCCGCATCGCTGAGGAATCCACCCTGCTCCGCAGCCATCGGTTCGACCAGTATGTTGGCACCGTAATTTCTCATCTCCATGGCAATCCGGAATGATAATTCTCCAGCAAGACCCAAAAAGGCAGTCGCAACCGAAGCACCCATAATAATCGAAATCAGCATGATTATGATTGCTTTTGGTCGTCGACATATTGAGTTTTGTATCATTCGCAGTAGCAAAAAAAATCCTTGCGATCACAGGAAACTACTGGTGTTAGACACTCTAACATTAGAAACCAGGGGATCAATGTAAATTAGTACATCCGTTGTATACCGGTATTTCAATAACTGGTTACGCTCTTTACCCGCACGCCGGATTCGCGCCACCCATCAGCACGGTATAAATTCCTCTCTGGAGGTAATTTTCCCAAGCGTAGCAACAATCAACCGCGCAGCATCTTCCAGATCAGTCAGAGCGAGCGTCTCAACCGGTGTATGCATGTACCGGAGTGGTATCTTTACGAGAGCTGTCGCCACACCGCCGCGCGAAATCTGCATGACATTGGCATCAGTACCGGTAGCCCGGGGAGAAGCGGTATGCTGGATCGCAATTTTTTCTTTGCCGGCAGTCGTCGACAACAGCTCAAAAAGGTGCGGATTGATATTGGCGCCACGGGCCAGAATCGGGCCTTTCCCCAGAGCGACTTCGCCGTTATGTTTTTTCTCCACATCCGGTTGATCGGTGGCAAAATCTACCTCAACGCAGATTCCAACATCCGGATTTACCGTATAACAGCTCGTTGTGCCACCCCGCAGACCAATCTCCTCCTGGACTGACGAGACACCGTACAGATCGACAGCCAGTTTTTTACCGGAAGCGGCCACCAGGCGCAAAACCTCCGCTACCACGAAGCAGCCGGCCTTATCGTCAAACCCTCGTGAGGCAACCCGGTTGCCATGCAGACGGGTAAAGGCACTCTCAAAGGTGACAGCATCCCCTACCCTGACCAGCTTCTGCGCTTCCTTTTTGTCGGAAGCACCGATGTCAATATACTGAGCTTCCAGCTTGACGACCGTTTCGCGATCCTTATTGTCCATCAGATGAATCGGCTTTTTGCCGATTACTCCCGGCAGCGGCCCTTCTGATGTGTGGATCTGAACCCGTTTACCCGGTGTCAGATGGGCATCAACGCCACCAACTGCAGCGAAATAGAGAAAACCTTTATCGTCAATATATTTGATCTGAAGCCCGATCTCATCAGTGTGACCAACGATCATAACCCGCGGAAGATTTTTTCCCTTACCGCTGATCCGACCAAACACATTACCCATGACATCGGTAGTCAATTCATCGCAAAACGGAGCAACATAGTCTCGAAAGACACGCTGGGCCGGCTGTTCATAACCGGATGGACTGGGCGCATCAAGCAATTGTTCAAGAAATTTCAGGGATTCTTTACGCATCAGTTACACCTCGTAAATGGAGTAGTTACTATCTTTAATAATTGAGTATATATCATACGTATCTTCAGCTTTTACTTTAAGTTCATCCTTCATAAGACTGATGTCCCGGACGACTTGCATCTGTACTCCACGCGCAGCCTGACTCAACAGATTACCCTGTTTCACCCCGACCACATCCGACAACCGCGACGGATGACAGAACACTGTAACACGCTCGCCGGGCGATACAAAGCGACTGATAAGATCGGCATACAGTTTCGAACGAACCAACTGCCCCAGAGCGGGATGCCAGCAACCTGCCAACACACTTTCAGCGTCGAGACCGGTTTCGGCCTGCAGGCCGATACGGATGACCGGTATACCCGCCTGCATGGCCCGCTGCAGGAGAATTGTGCAGACAGCTATACCACGATCAAGGGAAAGCGGAATGAACTCTCCCGCAAGATACCGCCGCGCCAACTCTGTTCCCCGTAGAACGACTGTTGGATACATGCGAAAAAAGTCAACACCTGCTGCAATAACCTGTTCCAGCGAAGCGAGTGAAGTGGTTGGTGTATCGCCAGGAAGCCCGGGCATGAGCTGGGCTCCAACGGCAAGACCCCCGCTTTTGATACAACGGATGGCGCTCAGCGAATCCGCAGCAGAATGTCCGCGCCCGGAAGCCTTCAGAACGGTGTCGTCCATCGACTGCACCCCCAGTTCGATCGTACGAACACCTTTTTCAAAAAGCCAGGCCACCCGATCATCATCGATATAATCAGGACGGGTTGAAATTCTGATCGAGGCAAGAGTGCCGTTATTCAGAAGCGGTTGCAGGGGAGCCAAAAGTTCCGACTGAATTTGTTCATGGAGCGCAGTGAAAGTTCCGCCGAAAAAGGCGACCTCCAGAGGACGGCCCCCTGCTGTCGACTTCCACAGGTCAATCCTGTCACGTATCTGCTCAGAGGTGGGGAGAGCACCGACTGCTCCGGAAATTGTGCGTTGATCGCAAAATACACAGGTGTGGGGACACCCTTGATGGCTGATAAAAAATGGAACAGTAACCGGCTTCACACAGGTGACCTGACTGTTGGCCTAAGAGTACGCAACGCCTCGGCAGCTGCCGCCTGCTGAGCTATTTTCTTCGATTTTCCCTGTCCTTTTCCGACGACCGAATCGCCGGCAAGGATCTGAAAAACAAACGTTCGATCATGTGGTGGGCCTGACTCCTCCAGCAACTGATACTCGGGTGCAGGATGGCCGCCTGATGAGAGGAATTCCTGTAGTTCACTTTTTGAGTCGCAGCCCAGAACAAGCAGTTCAGGAGCACCCGCTAATTCATCAAAGAGACGCTCAACCAGCATTCGAGCCGCCTGAAGACCGCCATCCCGATACAGTGCAGCAATCAGTGCCTCCAAAACATCAGTAAGAATTGAATCCTTATCCCTTCCGGCGGTCTGTTCTTCTCCGCGACCGAGCAGGAAAAAACGGCCGATTCCCAACCACCTGGCCCGTTCAGCCAGAACATCCTGGCCGCCTAAACGCGATCGCAGCTGTGACAGTGCCCCCTCATCCCATTCCGGATATCGTTCATACAGCATTTCAGCCAGCAGCAGACCCAGCACCGCGTCGCCAAGAAATTCTAGGCGCTGATAGTCCCCTCCGTCACTTCCGCTGACTTCATGTAGATGAGACGGATGGGTCACGGCCTGAACAAGCAGGCTTTGATCATGAAACGTGTATTCCAGCAGTCTCTCAAGTTGTTGAACGTTCGTTGTCATAAAACACCTCTAAAAACAGTCTGACTATAGCCATCCGGTCCTGTTTTGGCAACTGAAAGTCTCCTGACAAACGGTTGTAAAGGAATTTAAGTTGATAATTCATGGGCGCTTGCCTATAATTCTCTTTTTAAAAGCGGGTACGGGTGATATGCGTGGGCTATTTCATTACATTCGAAGGTGTTGAGGGGTGTGGCAAAACCACCCAGATTAAATTACTGTCCGATTTCCTCTCGGCTCGCGGCATAGACACACTCCTGACCCGTGAACCTGGCGGCTGTCCAATAGCAGATAAAATCCGTGCAATACTGCTGGATGCTGAGAACCAGGCTCTTTCTCCTCTTGCAGAACTGATGTTGTATGCAGCCGCCAGAGCACAGCATGTCACCGAAGTGATTTCTCCTGCCCTCGAAGCTGGAAATATAGTTCTTTGTGACCGTTTCTGCGATGCGACCCTGGCATATCAGAGCTTTGGCCGCGGCATCGACCGGAGCATAATCGACAGCCTTAACCTTCACGCCTGTCAAGGAGTATCACCTGACCTGACGATTCTTGTTGATTGCGACCCGGCTATCGGCCTGGAGCGGGCACGCCGAAGAATCGAGGCTTCCAGCGGACCGCGTGAAGAACGCTTTGAGCTGGAGGCACTGGCTTTCCACCATCGGGTTCGAGACGGCTACCGGCAGTTGGCGACCGACCAGCCGGACCGTTTTTTGATCATCGACGGATCTGACAGCATCGAAACTATTTTTGCCGCGATTTCCCGGCGTGTATTGGCACGGATTCCGGAGGCACTGCGTGCCGTTTGCTGACATCCAGGGACATGACCGGATTATTGAAGTGCTGCGACGCTCTCTGAAAAGTGGAAAGACAGCTCATTCCTATCTGTTTGAAGGAGTGGCCGGCTGTGGTCGTAAAAAAACCGCATTGGCACTGATCCAGGCACTTTTCTGCAAAAGCTCTCTGGATGACGCGTGTGGAATCTGCCCGTCTTGCCGTAAAATTGACGGCGGTAACCACCCCGACATCCATCTGCTGGCACCATTGCCGGATAAGCGTGACATCAGTATCGATCAGTTACGAGAATTGCAGCGTGAGTTATCCCTGCGCCCCTACGAAGCTCCCCGTAAAGCGTGCATAATTGATCCGGCCGAGCGGCTGAACGTCAACTCGGCTAATTCCCTGTTGAAAACGCTGGAAGAGCCGCCCGGAAACGCCCTGATCATTCTGCTGACAGAAAACGCCGGGATGCTGCTGCCAACGATCCGTTCACGCTGTCAACTGATCAGGTTTGCACCACTTTCTCCGGAACACATTACGTCATTGCTTGAACGGAACGGGATGCCACCCGAAACGGCCGCACTAGTTGCACCCATGTCCGGCGGAAGCTTCCAAAAAGCAATGGAACTTGACAATGAATTACTGATTGGGCGCCGTGAAGCGGTGTTATCGAGGGTCAGCAAGCTTGATATCGGCCGGATTGCAACCGTTTTTGATGCCGCCGAAGAATTGTCCGGCAACCGGGACTCGACACTCGAACTGCTTGACATGCTGCTCTCTTTCTTCCGTGATGCCGTTCATCTGGGCGCCGGTAACAGAGAGATTGTCAATCGCTCGGTCACTCCGGCGATCGAATCGATAGCCGCCAGGCGATCATTCCCCCGCAATCTGGAGTTACTGGAACAGATCTATGAAACCAGGCGTGCTGTGCAGCGTAATGCAAATTCCAAACTGGCTCTTGACCATTTATTTATGACCATGGCCGACAATAGTAGATAAGCATTTTCTCAATATGTGCAGGAGGTCTTTTTGTCACAGATCGTAACCATACAATTCTCTAAAGCCGGCAAAATGTTTGATTTCAACGCCGGAGCGCTTGTACTTGTCAAAGGAGACCACGTCGTCGTTGAAACAGAGCGGGGGGTCGGAGTCGGGCAGATCGTCAAACCACCAGTGGAAAAAGATGCCGCTGCAGCCGCTTCCCTGACACTCGTCAAACGAAAGGCAACATCCGATGACATGGCAACAGTTGAACGTATTTCAATGAAGGAGCAGGATGCGTACCGCTTCTGTGTTGACCGGATAATCGAGCGCGCCATGCCGATGAAGCTGGTACGGGTCGAATATCAGTTCGACAGCAGCAAGGCGGTTTTTTTCTTCACAGCTGATGGCCGGGTTGATTTCCGTGATCTGGTAAAGGATCTTGCCCACTCTTTTCATACCCGTATTGAAATGCGCCAGATCGGTGTCCGTGATGAAGCCAAGATGACCGGCGGTATAGCCATCTGCGGTCGGGAACTCTGCTGCAGTTCATTCCTGCGCGAATTCCAGCCGGTTTCAGTAAAAATGGCGAAAGAGCAGAACCTGGCACTCAACCCCAACAAAATATCAGGACAATGCGGGCGTCTGCTCTGCTGTCTTGATTATGAATATGAAACCTACTGCTGTCTGCGCAAAAACTTTCCGAAATCCGGTAAACGGGTCCGCACCGTCAGCGCAGTCGGAGTGGTCGATAAAATCAATATCCTGACTGGAACTCTTACGCTCAAACTTGATGACAACAAAATAATAGTCATCAAACGAGATGAAATACTTGGGGATGCTGCTCCATTAGCATCTCCGGCTGCGGCATCAGTAGCAACACCTTCGTCGTCACTACGCCCTCCGCAGCGCTCACGCGAACAACGGCCCGATCCGCGACGCAAACAGGAAAAAACGTCCCTTGAATCATATACACAAACCGATCGCACTGAAAAAGCCGCACCCGCTCCACCGATAGAGAGGAACACCCCGATTGTGACAACTTCGTCTGAAGCCGTCAAAACAGGGCAGCCACGCAAAAAGCATCGTTCCCGCAAGCATGGCCACCGCAAACAATCCGGCACCACCCCCGACGGTCGTACACCGACCCCATCATCAGGAGTCTGATATGAAACCGACCTTTTACGTAACCACCCCGATCTATTATGTAAACGATGTGCCGCATATCGGCCACGCCTATACCACGGTTGCCGGAGATGTACTGGCACGCTACAAGCGCCTGATGGGATACGACGTCTATTTTCTGACCGGTAGCGATGAACATGGACAGAAGGTGGAAAAGGCCGCCACAACCGCCGGAGAAACGCCACTGGAACTGGCAGACCGTGTAGTTAAGCGATTTCAGGCACTCTGGGAGCGCCTCGGGATTTCACACAATGACTTTATCAGGACTACTCAGGAGCGCCATAAGAACGGAGTAAGCAGGATTTTTACTGATATCCTCGAGAAGGGAGACATTTACCTTGGTGAATATGAGGATTGGTACTGTACACCTTGCGAAACCTTCTGGACAGAAACCCAGCTTCTTGAAGGTCGCTGCCCTGACTGTAATCGGCCGGTAGATAAACTCAAGGAGGAGTCATACTTCTTCCGCATGAGCAAATATCAGGAACAGCTGCTTGCGCATATCGAAACACATCCCGATTTCATTCAGCCGAAGAGCAAGCGCAATGAGATCATCTCTTTTATCAATGAAGGACTGCGCGATCTGTCGGTTTCCCGCACCACCTTTTCCTGGGGCATTCCGGTACCGGGCAATGACCGGCACATCATTTACGTCTGGTTCGACGCCCTGTCAAACTACATTACGGCTCTCGGTTATCCCGATGAAACCGGCAATTTCGGGCGTTACTGGCCGGTTGATGTCCACCTGATCGGCAAAGATATCCTCCGTTTCCATGCCGTCTACTGGCCTACTTTTTTGATGGCCGCCGGCCTGCCGCTGCCGAAAAAGGTATTTGCCCACGGCTGGTGGACAGTTGAAGGACAGAAGATGAGCAAAAGTCTGCAGAACGTGGTTGAGCCGAACATGCTGATCGACAAATACGGTGTTGATGCTGTCAGATACTTCCTGCTGCGTGAAGTTCCATTCGGCCTGGACGGTGATTTTTCGCATTCCGCTCTTGTTCAGCGAATTAACTCGGATCTTGCCAACGATATCGGCAACTTGCTCAGCCGTTCAACCGCCATGGCGGTTAAATATTTTGATGGTGTACTCCCTTCTGCAGGGGAGTTGACCGAAACTGATCGGGCTCTGAAACAAAAAACTGAAGAAATGGTAACAATAGTCGATAAATTTATCGATGAAATGGCATTCAGCAAGGCACTGCAGGCGATTTGGGAGGTTATCTCGGCCGGGAACAAATACATCGATGATACGGCGCCCTGGTCGCTTGCCAAAGATCCGGCCAACCGCAACCGGCTTGCCACAGTCATGTACTGCCTGCTCGAATCACAGCGCATCACGCACTGCATTCTGTCAGCCTTCCTGCCGTCTACATCTGGAAAAGCACTGTCTTCTCTGGGGTGGAATGAAACGATCACTAAAAATGGCCTGGCATGGGGCGGATTAACGGCTGGAACAACTATAACCAAGATTGAAGCACTTTTCCCGAGGATGGAGGATTAGTCCTGAAGTAACCCCAGTTCACGAAATTTCAACAGCAGCTCCTTTCCTCCCGGTGTGTTAAAAAAACTGCGAATAGTGTGAGCCGTACGGAAATTGGCCGGGGAAAGTTCCGCCACCTGTTCCTGACCCGCAGCCAGCAGCATATCCAGACTGCTAAACTGACGTGAGAGACTCTGTACCCTTTTCGGACCGACATCGGGAATGCCGAGGGCGCTGACAATCCGGAATGACTTCGTATGACCGGCTGCATGAATAGCCTTTATCATCTGCTGTGCCGTTTCCGGACTAAAACCGGACACGAAAGCGACCTCATCTGCCTTCATGACAAACAGTGAAGGTAGATCAACAACCAGTCCCGCCTCGACCAGTTTTTGCAGACGCTTACGACCCAGTCCTGAAACAGTAATCCCCTTCTTCGAAACGAAATATACCGCCCTCGCCAGAAATTGATTCCGGCAAACAGTTGAATTATGCAGACAGGCATCAAGTGCCGCTACCGGATTTTGTATCAGTACTGCTCCGGGATTTGAGTCACGTCCAGCTCGCCCCACCACCTCCAGCACCTGTGGAATAACATCTCCCGCCAATGCAATCACCACCTGATCTCCGGACGCAACATTCAGCCGGGCAATTCCGGCATCATTCTGCAACGAAACCCGTGTCACCAGAACTCCACCGAGACGTACCGGCGCCACTTCTGCGACCGGAGTCCGGCGACCTGTCCGGCCCACAGCCCAATGAATCTTGAGAACCCTGGTCCGGGCCGTTTCCGGCGGGAATTTCCAGGCAGCAGCCCAGAATGGCGCACGAGTACCCTCTCCCAGTTGTTGCCGCAGTACCAGATCATCCACCTTGACCACAATGCCGTCCATGGCAAATGGCTGCTGTTCGCGACTCACCAGATACGATTGGTACACTGCCTGTACCTCAGCAAACGTTTTCACCGTATGGGTCTGTTCTAAAGTAACCGGGAACCCCCATCCCGACAGCAACGTAAGTGCCGCATGGTCAGAGCGCAGATTGCCACCGACCGAACTGCCGGTTACCAGTTCGAAGGGGAACAGGCGAAGAAGTGCCACTAACCCGGGGTCCGGGTCTTGTGCCTTCAACACTCCTGCAGCCAGATGACGAGGTGTTGCATACTTTTCTGCGGAATTCCCCGACCGGTAATTCTTCAGCAGCGCAAGATCCGCATAAATCTCCCCCCGAACTACTACACGGGCAGAAGCTGTACCGGGCAAAAGGTGAGGAACTCCTTGAATTTTTCGAACCCGCTCTGTCACATCCACGCCTGAACTGCCATCCCCGCGGGTAGATGCAGATATCAGTCGACCGGCATCATATACCAGCTCCACCGGAAGCCCGTCTACCTTTGGCTGTACCAGAAACAGCCCTTCTCCGACGGCAGCGGCCCTTTTTAACAACGCCTCTACCGCCTCCGGACCGGCAGTGGAAGACAAACTGAGCATCGGACGCACATGCTTCACCATCATCCGGGTACCATCAGATGTGTCGCTGTTCACCGTTCTGGTGGGTGAATCTGCTGCGGACTGCGCAGGAAAACATCTCTCCATCTCAACTAACGATGCGAACAACCGGTCATACTCCGCATCACTGATAACCGGCTGCGCTTTTTCATAATATAGTCGATTGTGGTGGCGGATTTCAGTGGACAGGGTGGTCATCTGTTGACTGGCGTCAGAGGCGGAGATTTGAGGACAGGCACGGGATGGGGCGGGGAGGCAGAACGTTGAATTCAGCAGAATAAACAGAAGGGCAGGAACAGTGCGGTACATGATAAAACAGCAGCTTTTCTTTAAATTTGAATTCATGTTGTTTCGACCCAATACTTCATTTACTCATAATCTCAGATACAATTTGAGGCAAAATTGAAAAGTGCTGATCCGACGTAATCAACACCAGGCCGTACTGCATGGCATTTGCTGCAATCCATATATCGTTGGTTGGTATAGGGGTTCCACTCTTTTTAAGGTAAGCAAGAATCACTGAATACCGTTCTGCAGTCTCACCATCTATATGAATAATTCTCACATTCTCTACAGATAAAAAATCATGCAATACTGATTTATTATGTTGTTCTTTGGAGCCACATTTAAAACCGGCAAGCAATTCACCGACAACAATAGCAGACAAAAACACTTCATCGGCTTCATCCAGCAATTTGGCAATATCCTTATTTCCGCGCATCAAATGCGAATACGCCGAAGTATCAAGGAGTATTCGCTTCATTGCCACGCCTCGTTATCTATTTTGCGTTGTTCCAGGAGCGCCTTGTCAAATTCAACAGCATCTTCATCAGACCAGATGCCGCAAAAACGTGAAAACCGGCTTTTTCGTTGCCTGCTTACTGCGGGTGATTGAACTATTGCCTGTTGTGTGCCCTTACGAAGCAGTGCAAGAAACGCCTTGTTAAGGCTAACACCCTTCTTGCTTGCCTCGTTTCGTACAACCATCTCTATTTCTTCAGGTATATCTCTCAGGGTCATCTGACGCATATATTTTATCTCCTGTTGATTCATTGCGAATCATTGTGACTCATCTCCGTTTTATTGTCAAAAATATCTGCAGATCCTTAGTCAGAAGAGCAATACCAAATAGTAGCAGGGCAGCAGTCATATCCTGCCACCGTGGTTTCTCAAGCCAACTCAACAAGAAATAACTGGCAGAGAGTACAAACAGGGTAAACATGGGGGTCGGTTCTTCCGGCAATCCAGGTAACCGCTTCAACACATTCGGCCCCAGAAAACCGAACACTTCACCCGCGGCAATAGTAAGGTCAAGCCCATAAGGGCATCGACTCTTGTCATTCGCTTTCCGGTAAACTGCTTGCACAAATCTGTTATCTCAATAGCGTTCATACATCAAAGCTCCAGTAATATCATTGTGTGATTCTGATGCGTAGTTTCGATGCCAAGTCAGCCAGACGTCGATCAAGTGTTGCCAAAACGCCATTATGTCTGCGGGCTAAAATCAGATAAAAAGCATCATACACCGGGTGCAGATGGTCAACTGATAATGCATACGCTTCCCTGTACAAGGCCAGGCCCGGTTCAAACTGATCCACAAGTCCTACGGCGCGTTCAAGCACACGATCACCCTGCTCTGAATCGATAACACCTGCCTTCACGTACTTCCATATCGCGTTTGAAACCTCGGCCACGAAGAGGTCCGGGGCAATTACCAGATCGGATGTTTCAATCTGCGGTTGAAATCTTGTCGACTCAGGAAGGTTCATCGCAATTGCAACTGCGGCACTGGCATCAAGTACCGTAATCATCGCTCCCGATCCTCCCGGATGAGGTGCGCTGGATTTACAGGTGACACTACATTCAGTTTAATGGGGTCCGCATTTATCTGCGTGAGCAGCGCTATCCGGCGTGACTTGGGATCAAGCTCAAGTTGAAGTCCGCGGGCAAGAGTCGCTACCGCCTGTTGGGCAATCGAACGATGCTGTACCTCAGCCTCACGACAGAGCTGAAGATATATATTCTCCGGTAATTCTCTTACTTGTAATGATGGCATATCACACCTCCAAAACGGACTTTACTGCGTTTTTCATACAAACGCAAGCGTGATTCCACCTCAATAGTGATAACGACACGCAATCACAACCAGATCAACACCATCAACAACGTATACCAGGCGGTTTGTCTCATCAATGCGACGAGACCAGAAACCGGAAAGATTTTTGCCGGCGCCGAGGATGAGGATGTTCATGAATTTTCACAGCTTTTCAATACAAAAATCCAAACAGCCACAACGGAATTCTGATTCCGGAACCAATCTCAATAGAATCCAGAGCCAACCAGGCATGTTCAATCCCCTGTATCTGTGTGGTATCCTTGTTTTTGCCACCGACCTCAAAGGTCATATAATCATTCACCAGAAAATCGCCCTTGGCCGGAACACTCACCTGATGGGCAACTCGCAACATTGCAAGAAAAAAGGTTTCACGAACGGCGCCGCTATCAGGTGCAGAAGCACCTGTAAGAGCATGGTACAGCGTTGGATTGTTCAGATATATTTTTTCCGGTTTTTCCATCGCCCGCAGTCCCTTACCGCTCCTTCCGACAGTCAGGATAATACCGGCATCCTCAAGAAGTTTGAGATAATTTTTAAGCGTACGCTCATCACCAATCTCCAGCAGATTTTTCAAATGTTTCATGTCAGGTGTATATGGCACCAGAGAAGAAATTATCGCCAGGAGACGCTCTATTTTTCGTACTGATGCTCCGTTCAACGTTTGATGGATAGCAGGCAGGTCAGCTTCAAGCGTGGTATGGACATTCTGTTCAATTGTCAGGTAAAACTGACCTCTGTCGTTAAAATCGTTAAAATAGGGGTAATACCCGGTTGCCAGATACTCTCTAAATAACGCAAGAACTTTAAGATCATGCCGGGCAAGGGCAGTAACAATCGTATCCGCAGCCAGTTGGTGATTTTCAGGGATGGTCGCGAGCGGTACCTTGTCAAAATGGATACTGCAGTTCATTCCCAGATATTCGCGAAACGACAACCCATGCATTCGATACAGCAGGGCACGCCGACTCAAATCATGACTCCCCTTGGCTATTTCAAGAGCCGAACTACCGGAAGCAAGCATCCGAAGATCTGGAAAAGTATCATATATACTTTTCAACTCCAGCGACCAGTCCCGATATTTATGGATCTCATCAAAGCAGATCAGCTTCCCCCCCAATCGGTAGAACTCATCGGCAATGTCGTACAGGGAGGTTCGCGATAGCAGGAAGTGATCTGCCTGAAGATACAGTATCTGACGTGAAAAACGATCACCACCTGCCTGCTCCAGCAGGTACTGGATCATGGCGGTAGTCTTGCCGATGCCGCGTTGACCGACAATGATGGAGAAACGGTTGGTGAAAGTTGTTTCTTGAAGAAAGTAACGGCGGAAACTACGATTACGCAGTTGTAAAAAAGTCTGACTCAAGGAAAAAAGTTGATCCAGCATGGCTGCCCCCTATAGTAATATAAACCTATAATGAAGCTATAATTCTAGTAATGCAATACTATTTTATTTCGATCCAATCCCGTTTGCAGCATCGGGACGATATGGCTCCCACGCTGGTCAACAGCATGGTGACGGCATTGACGACTTCATCAACGGAGATATCGCGCATGCAGCGTGTGTCATGGAGACAGGGGGGGGTGTTTCCGAATGTGGTACAGGGGGAACAAGGAAGCCCCTTGTTGATCACGATATGATGTTCTCCCCGTGGAGCCCATTTTTTTGTACGTCCGGGGCCAAACAGAGATACCGTAGGCACTCCCAGGCCGGCAGCGATGTGCAACACACCGGAATCGCCGCTCACCAGCAAAGTACTCTTTTGAATAACAGCTGCGGTCACTGCCAACGAGGTTAATCCCGCAAGATTCAGTCCCAAACCTCCGCCAACTATCACCTCTCCCTGCTGGTGGTCCTCTTTCCCTCCCACGATAACTATCCTGATTCCAAAACTTGACAGCAGTTCAGCCACCCGTCGGAAACGGTCCGCGCCCCAGCGTCGCTCCGGGATACTGGCTCCGGGAAAGACCACCACAAACGGTTCATCACGGAACGATTCCAGCAAACCGGCAACATTGCCTGAAACCGCATCCGGAACGGACAGGAACGGAGCCACCCTCTCCACGGCCCTCGATTCTAACCCCAGCGGTTCCAGGAGGTGAGCAAAGCTAACAGCCTCATAGTCATCATGCGAATAAGGAATGGAATGGGTGAACATCCGCCGACGCTCGTTGGTATCGAAGCCGATTTTGACCGGTGCCGATGCGATCCGCGCCACCACCGCCGACAACCGGTGCCACTGCTCGGTATCGATCACGGCATCGTAGCTGCAGCGCAGGGCTTGAAACAACTCCCTGGGACGATCATAACAGAACAGCCTGTCTACGCCGGGAATCAACGGAAAAACGCCGGCGTTGCGCTGCTCGGCCAGAACCGTGATCTGAATGGTGGGAAATTGCTTCTTAATTGAACGAATGACTGGCGCCAGCAGCACCGCATCGCCGATGCCGCCGGGGCGGACAAGGAGGATGGAGTGGAGACCATCAGGAAAGGATTTATTACTTGGTGAAGGCAGCAATGTTATAAATACACGCCCCAACCAAGTATCAAGAATTTTCACAAGTCTGATATTCATTGCAGAGTTCCAGCTCTTACGTCAAAGTTTTATCTCTACATTGAAGACACACGTCGATAGACTTCAACCGTATTTTTCGCGGTAATCTCCCATCGAAACTGAGCGGCCTGCAATAATCCTTCCTGCCGAATTTTCTCTCGTGCCTCGTCATCACTCCAAATCAAAGAAATCTTTTCTGCTATGTCTTCAACATTGAGAGGGTCAAAGTAAACCGCTGCCTTTCCACCGACTTCAGGCAGTGAACTATTTTGTGAACAAGCCACTGGACATCCAGACGCCATAGCCTCAACGACAGGGAGTCCGAATCCTTCAAACAGCGATGGGAATACCATGAGCTTTGCCAAATTGTAAAGTTGAGGAATAACATTCTGTGGAAGATAGCCAAGCCACCTGACCTTCGCTTCGAGTCTTAGCCGTTTGATAGCTTCGTTTACATCCCAGTGTGCATTCTTCTGTGCCCCGGTTAGCAACAACTCCCCATCAAAATTGCCTTGATCTATAAGCAGCTTTACTGCTTCTAAAAGACGTATGTGGTTTTTGTGAGGCCAGGTAGCGGCCGGATAAAACATAAAGGGACGTTCGAGGTTTAACGTTGTAATTGTCTCTGACAAAGATGCCAGTTCCCTGATATAAAATTCATTCCCACATCCTGAATGGACGACATGGACCTTTAGAGGACTAATGCCGTATTTTTCTACAAGACAATTTTTGGCATGAGCTGATACCGTTATGACCGCATTTGCCTCCTGTACAGATGCTTGATAAGTCATGCGTCTCTGTCTTAGCTCCTTAGGAGAGAAAAATTCTGGGAAAAATTCTTGCTGCATGTCATGAAAGGTTAGAACTGAAGGATAAGGAAGGCCCGGAGGATTCAATATGGTCAATGGGTGATGCATAACATCTACTTCAATACCGGCAAGTTCACGTACAAGAATGTCATATCCGGTCGTTCGCAGAAGCGCCCCGCGCAGCATACCTTTAAGGCTGTTATTTTGGTAGGCGACGGTCTTCAAGTGGAAGTTGTCCACCTCCAGCGGCAGACTGGAAGCAGCCGCCTCATCACAGAGAACAAGATATTGATTTTCCGTGTCAGTACGCTGAAGAGCCGTGAGCAGATTAATGAGATAGGTTTCAACGCCGCCACACCCCGGTAGGTATCCAATCAGATTAAGTGCGATCCGCATCCACTACCCTTTTGCTATTTCGCATTTTTTCGTAATCGGAGGACAGAAGCGAGCTTCTGCAGTTCAGCAACGAGGCAAATCCACACAAAAATGGATTTGTGACAAGACGGAAGAGTAGATTCGGCATCTTTTTTCTGCAAAAAAGATGGAGATTAATACCGTTGCTCGTCAGAATAAATCCGTTAGACTCTGCAAGCATCTGAAGTGATTTTATGCTAAAGAACGAAATATGCTGGCCGTGTTCCAGACCGTAATACCACCACGCATCAAGCCTAGGCGGTGTTTCAGGTAACAAACGGGTTGTAAAAAGTATGTTTTCTGAAAGGTTATTCAGCTCAGAAAGTGCCTGCACAGGATCAACTAGATGCTCGAACAACTCAGCAGCGGTCAATAGTTCATACCTCGAACCGCTACCAATATCTGCTGAAAATCCTTCTGCAAAGATATTCCGGCAGAATTTGTCATACCAGTACCAATCGTATCCCGCATCACGCATCAATCTGGTAAAAAGCCCTGTCCCACCTCCATAGTCAAGGAACTTCCCGTTTGAGTCAAACAGAAAAAAAACAACGGAACGCACTATGTTCGCAAACCATATGTTTCTGTCCGCCAGGCCAAGATCAGTTGCACTTATAGCCGTGCTATACGCCTCATCCAGCCAAATCGGATTATCCGCAAACATAAAACCACACGTTAAACAGCGTAGGAAATGTCCTTCATACTTACCCAGTATCACAGCACTGTCGAAATGTTCCGTGTAACCTGAACAGATAGAACACTGCATCAAATATTCCTCCGAAATCTATTGATGATTCGATCCATCACGGAAGGTCTGCGAAACATTGTATTCCCCGTGTAGTCGTCCGCTTCAAAATCAACTTCTATAACAGAAGGATGACATAACGGAAAATCAATTGGTCCTGTCTCCATTGATGCATATCTATTTGCGACGGGAGTATGAGTGGCCCCTGGGCCAAAACCTATATTGGAAATCAAGTTAACAGATGGTATTACTGAAAGCATTCGATTCTTCCAACAGGAAAAGGTCCAGCGACAGTCCCACGTGTCAATTTCACCAGCGTAGACTCTATCGAGTACATCAGTCCAGTAAGTCGTCTCCTTCCTTCCAGAAAGAATTTTTTCAAGCAACCTACTATTTCTGAAGTCTGGCCAGTCGGTCATTATATTGTCATGCGACTCCCAGGCTCGTTTCCAAGAAGCCCACCCCCAAATATGGTTATAACGGGAAAAATAATAGCTGTACGGCAATTCACAACGTTTGAATTGAAAATTTGCTCCACAAATTTGAGCGATTTGTGGCTCGTCGCGGTAATGCTCCAGCAGTTCACTACAAAACCTAAAAAATGACGGATGAGGGAGACAATCATCTTCAAGAATGATTGCCTCATCAACTTCTTGGAATACCCAGTCGAGACCGCTTGAAACCCGTCGCATACAGCCAAGATTTTCAGTCGAGTAGTTTGTAAGAACCTGACAGTCCCAGTCCACAGACTCAATAATTGCCCTGGCCTCACGACAGCGCTCCACTTCTCCCTGTTTTTGGGGGCGAGGGCCATCAGCAACAACCAGCAAAAAACGCGGACGTGCAGCACGAATAGCCGCAAAAACCTGCCTGGTAGTTTCTGGGCGATTGAAAATCAGAAGTACAACCGGAGTATTAAGTTCCCAAACTGTACCTGCCACTCCTATCACCTCGTTGCATCAGAAAAATGAAAGTCTGAATTAATCGCTGCCGCCTTGCGGGCAAGCAGAGTCTGATTCGGCCGCAACCTAGGAAACAAGGCATACGCGAGCCGAGCTAGAAGGCTAGCACGATGTGTGGTAAAAAACTCGTGACTTACTATTGAAAAACCGCTCAAATCAAGCAGCTCTCGCAATTCAGCCGCAGTGTATTCACGCCAGTGAATACCCACGATCATATTACTCATTTTGGCAAGCTGTTCTGCAAAATCGGTGACCGGATTGTGGATGGACCGCCCGCAAAGGAGCTTGACACGGTTAACCAGCGAGGCAAGGTTAGGAAGCGATAGATAGAGAACTCCACTCTCCTGAAGGACTCTGTTGACCTCCAGCAATACCGGAATGGGATTGAAGTCAAAGTGTTCCAATGTTTCACACATGATGACCAGGTCATACTCCCCGGATACAGCAGGAATGCAGTATTCTCTGAGGTTTGCGGTGAGTGTTGCAACGCCATAACGGTTATAACGCTCCTGAAGCCTGTTATTTGCCATAAATTCTGGAATATCGAGAGCTGTAACAGAGAAACCCAACTTGGCAAGTACTATGCTTACCACCCCCAGATATGAACCTATTTCAAGAATTTTAATCGGCCTTTCCTCAACAGGTCGCTTCGCGTAAAGAACCAGCACGTCTCTGATGGTACGCTCATACGAACGTCGAGCATTCGTCAGATACACATACTCTCCGTCGGCGTCGCCGATATTAAGAAGGTCAACCGGATTATCTCGGTAACTGCCTAATATATCATCT
The DNA here is from genome assembly GCA_009885845.1 of Geobacter sp. Classification (GTDB taxonomy): domain Bacteria; phylum Desulfobacterota; class Desulfuromonadia; order Geobacterales; family Pseudopelobacteraceae; genus JACRCG01. Next base: position 43,238 of record VFJW01000005.1, on the reverse strand, counting down.
AGAACTTGTTCCAGTATGGGCATTATTAATTGAACCCCTTGTTCGAGCCTTATGGACACTCAACCCCTACAAAATGTAAAAATTGATCAACTATATCGTCTTGGTTAAATCGTAGATTCAGGAAATCTTGAATGTTGTTAAATAGCAATGAACGAGATTGCCGATCGAGTAACAACATGGATTTGGATATCAACATCTCAATATCAAGATAAGGCACCAAGAAGCCGTTCTCCCCATCAACAATGATTTCACCGGTTCCACCGACATCAAAAGCCACCATTGGTAATCCGCAATAGCCTGCTTCCAATAACGCCATACTGAAATTATCAATTAGTGTTGGTGAAACCCCAAAGGAACACCCCTTAACCAGTGACAAGTGTTCATGGTATGGCAGTTGCCCCGGCATTAACAAGCGGGCATTCGCAGGAGCGTGGCGAAGCTCTTCAGCAAGCTCGGAAGATATATCGCCAGAAAGATAAAAAACCAGATTCTCTCTGTAAGCGCAACTCAAACGCCTGATAATTTCAAACACAAAGCGTGATCCTTTAAGTTTGCTTCCTGCAGAAGGTAAATAGACAACAGGGGCTTCAGGGGAAATGTCGAAACGCTCATCAAACCTGGCCTTTGTAACTGCAGTAAGTGCTTCAATATCCACAACATTGGGGATGATTGTCATGGGGCGGTCGTTTCCATAGGTTTCTATTACGCTGTTCAGCATGTAATCAGATGGGCAGATAACTCCGGCAATTTTACGAAAAACGTGTCTTTCCACCTCAACAGCTAGTTCAGCATCCAGAGGGCAAAAATCTCCTAAAAGAGGATTGCCTGTGAAACGTGCTGGATTGTGATGTGCTATAAGAAACAATCGACTATTCTTCCCGGCAGTCACAAAAAGACCTGGTGCCCCGTGGTCAGGAAGCACGATTATGTCTGGGTTCACTGTTTTCAGAAATCGGTTCAGCCTAATGGCCCCTGGAGCAGCAGCAAAAATATCTGCCATTTGATACGCTAGACGCCTAGACCCTCGCAGCTTAAGATAGGGCCATAAAGCAAGGTGAAGAAGCTTAATTAAAGAAGGGGATCCACCGAAACGGAACACGTCATCTTGAATTGCTGATACAGGCCAGTCACCAAATGTTGCAAAAGAGACCGGAAATCCCCGCTTCTTAAGCAGGGTAAAAAGGTTATAATGTGCGCTTGTAACACCTCCACCACCCAAGGGCGGGGCTGAAGGCGCAACAATCATTATCGTCGGCAGATGAGCCATTGACATTAAAAGACACCCTCTCCCTATTTTCGACAGGCGATATTACCGGGAGGTTCTCTCTGTAATAAAGCCTGCAGCAAAAAAACTGTCATTTCATATAGCGATAGCTTCCCATATGCACAGAGCGGCGAACGCCTGTAATATTGCACGATTCCAAGTCCTAAACAGGTAGCATGACGGCATAGAGTTGCCCACCGTTCTGCAACTTCACGACTGAAAAACGGTTCAGGAAAAACCTGTTTACTTGCATTTGCTTCAACCAGCTGAAGCAACCAGAATTCTGCTTTGAACAAAAATGAGTAACTTGCTTCCATCTTCCACTGGCTCAAGGCATCATGAAATGTATCTGTCTGACTATTATCGAGAGCGAGCTGTATAAGCCATCGCCTGCGCACATGGGAAGCGGAGCAAAACATACCTTCACGTTGCTGTTGCCCAAGCGATTGAGCATGAAGACGATATCTTAAAAGCACTTCCCCAATATTTGCAAGCCTTATCTGGTAACTACATCTGCACCACAACTCATAATCTTCCGCATGAGGAAACTCCGGGTCATAGAACAGTCCAAGGTTTTGAAAAGGTAAACGCCGAATAATAACTGTTGGATGAAACAGAGCCGATTCAAACAGCAGCTTGCAGACAATCTCTTCATGGCGTAGCGGACTTGACCATACAGTTGATAAGCCAGAACCAAACGACTCCATCCAGGCCCCGGACACTCCTATATCAGTTGCTGAATCCATAAAGGTAATTTGACGTTCCAGCCGATGCGGAAGGCTGATGTCGTCGGCATCCATGCGGGCAATATATTCTCCCCGTGCAAGTTTCAGCCCCCGATTAAGAGATGCCACCAGCCCCAGGTTTGTCCCGTTATGGAACAGCCGTATGCGCGGGTCGTGAAACTCCTGAATAATTGCAACACTCTCATCAGTCGAGCCATCATCAATTATGAGAAATTCAAAATCCGTGAATGTTTGCCCCAGAATACTCCGAATAGCCTCTCCAAGATAGGTTGCGCCGTTATAAACAGGCAACAGCACGGAAACTCTGGGCGAAATAGATCTGTTCACAACCGCTGCCAGCCAAGAGGGATCAAATCAGTTGCATCAATAGAGAGATCGTTGAACCAACGATTAGGTGCAATTACCAGCTTATCAGGATTGGCGGAAAGCCATGCGCCCCACCAACTGAAGGAACTGTTGGCAATTATGTGATGCTTGCACAAGCTCATTAACCGCAGATCTTCATGGGGCATACTTCCGTTGTGACTGATGTATCTGGTTGGATGGCGTAGTCTAAGATTTTTTTCAACCCAATCAGGATCATCAGAAAAAACGAAGAAGTTCGGTTCTTTCAGCTTTTCTGCCACGCGTTCCTCCGCCCTTGAATAATATTCGAGTCCACAGACGCCATGCATGGTTCTGGTTTTTTCATCCTTCACATAGTCTCCGCGACGAATATGAAGCGAAACGGCATTGACCTTCGCAATTTTTTCAGCAAGATCCCTGTTAATCGCGGTCAAGGGAGAAGTAACGGTTAATTCCTTACAGATAATCTTTCTGATACCCTCAAAATAATGCTCTGACTGCCAGAATCCTTCAAGATAGCAGTTATCGGGAAGTTCCAACAGATGGGGATCAAATCTAAAGCCTTTCTCGCGATAGTCCGTATAACCAAAACACTTTTGCAAAATTTTTGCGGAAAGAGATGACAGAAAAGAGCTGCCTCTACCTCTCATCAAAAAAATTTCCCGGCGAGAAGCTATTTCTGTTGAGATGCAAAATTTATCCAATTCAAAAGAGCGTCTGGTGTCCCCGGGTTGATCGCCCTCAAGGAAGGAAAGATCAAACTTGAGTGACGTTCCATGTCGCCAGGCCAGACTTCTGGCCGCAGCATACTGAAACATTTGATTGCCCAGCCCCCCCATCAGCTTGACAATGATCATCCTGAACCCTCGACGAAACTCCGATAGAGCGCTTCGTACTCTCCGGCAATCCTTTCCCAGGTAAAACGCCCCTGCCATGCTTGGAATCCGGACTCTGCCATCTTCTCACGTCTGGCTGTATCAATATACAATGCTTCAAGCAGAGCAACCGAGGCTTTAATGTTGGCATGAGTAACCGGGAAGACTTCAGTTCGGTCTGCTGTGATTCCCATTTTTTCAGCAATGTGCAGTAGAGAACCGGCGCACCGACGTAAAAACGTGGGGCCAGACGGCAGCAAAGCACCAGCTCCACCCGACCAGCCGATAATTTCAGCACTGTTGCCAACATTTGTTACCAGAAACGGGGTTCGTGACGCCATACATTCAAACAGGACAATCGGAGAGCACTCAATTTTTGACGGGAACAGGAAAAGATCCGCCGCATGGTAGGCTGACACGGTATCCGACCGGGACAGAGATGTCACAATAACGCGTCTCCCATCAGCCTTGATACGGCTTGATGAATTAATCTGTTTTGACAGTTCCAGACAGTGGGAGGCACACCCGCCCGGAGGCTCGTTGCCTACCAGCAACAGCGTTGCTTCCCGTATATCGGCGTGACTGAATATCTCCATTGCCTCTTTATGCCCCTTCAAACCGGTATGAGAACCGACGTGCAGGATCAGAAAATGGTGATCCGGTATATCCAGATGAGAACGGATGTCAGCAAATGGGGCCTTAAACTCGTCAGCCGCAGCACCGTTCGGAATCAGCACTGTTTTTGAAATTCCCTGAGAACGGGCAAAATCAATATCGCGATAACAGTCAGAATGAAATACATTCATATCGTACTGACGCATAAACTCAGGTAGTTGCCTGAAATAATCCTGATAGCATCCGGAGTATAGTCCGGAAAAACCGGTTGGGACAAACACTTTGCGACCGCGAATCCTGGGCAGCAGCGGTAAAGCTATGTCCGTGGCCCACTGCTGGGCGGCAAAGTTCACGACAACATCAAAGCGAGACTCCAACAGAAAATGCTCATACCCGGCATAATCGCCTTCAAGACCATTGGCTTGATTCCCGTTGACTGCAAAAGATTTGACATGTACTCCGTTTATCACACAGTCATCCGCACGCTCAGGATGGCATCCGGCAACAACAGTAACTGCATGCCCTTTAGCGGCAAGGCGCTCGGAAAGCTGCTTGACAACTTCTGCCATCCCCCCTTCCGACGGCGGATACGTTTGAACTGTATGGAGAATATTCATACGCAAAATAAGTTTGTCCGTTTCAAGAGAATGTCGTACCGGCAGCGGCATTATGCATGTTTCATCTTCAGTTACTTCGGAACTTCATGAAATTGAAGAGCGATACTCTTGAAGAAGTTTCCGGATAAATACGAACTGTTCTTCAAACCAAGAAACAGGAATAGAATCGTCATAGTCTCCAGCCTCAAAACTGCCGCTGGCTGCGATCATTTCCTGAATGACCACATCACTTAATTCACCTTCTTCTGCAAGTCGTTTTACCCAGTAATCAAATTCATTTCCTGTTTCAAACACTTCCCGCCGTTCTCTTGAGAGGGCTCTGGTACTTAGAGCAAAGTGAAAAGCAAGGCCGCAAATATTTTGCCCAAAGGCGCCGTCACGGGGAGTCAGGCCAATACTGCTGGTAAGCGGTATATTAAATTTCGGCCCCAGATAATTAATGTCAATAAAATGATTTGCTGCCACGCCATTATCACACCCTTCCGGCAAGTACGGAAAACGCCTGTTAAGCAGAAGCGGAAACTGTTTCCCAACCCAATGATGCGGCATGGTTCTAACAAACTTGTCAATAACCTTTTCACGTAACGTGCGACTTGGAGGATTTCCTCGGGTAAAACCGATCTGCTCGGAAACCACCTTGGCTAAAGCAGATGGCATTACTCGATAAAGATTATTGGTACACGTGAACCACTCGTTATCGTAGAGTCCAGCTCCTGGCAGATAGCCACTTACCGGTTGCCACCAGTTTTTCTGTTCACATTTTAAAAGATATGCAGTAGAGAGCCCGGTATCTGCTCCCACCGAGCTAGCACAGTACTTTTCAATGAGCCAGACAGGAAAAGAAAGCCAGTCCTTGGACAAGGCAAACAAATCTGCGTCAATCATTGCAACATACTGTTCTTTAACAAACTGCAGACCAGAATCCAGTAGTAAGCCGACATCAGCATCTGTATGCTTGGTGCTTCTCTCTATTCGGTGAAACTCAATACCGGGATCGTCCTTAAAAGCAGCGCACGCCTTCTCAAAGCTTCCATCGCTGCTTGTATCGTCAAGTACATAGACGTGTTCATTCAATTCTATATTTCTGTTCTTCTGTATGGCTTCCAGGCATGGTTTGAGAAATTGCCAGCTTTCCCAGTGCGGGATTAAAATGCCGACACTGCGCACTGGGTCTCGGGCCTCCAACGTAAAGCCCAATACACGAATATGCCGGTATTCATCCAGACATACCTGATTGAATGATGTAAGAACCGGAGACATTGAATGCAGAACATCGCTTGGAAGATTGGGTATTCTGACTCCAAGAAAACCTTCAAGCTCCTGTAGTTTGGAACGAGAAATGCCCAATAATTCGCTGACATCCATGGTCACAACAACTTTATGGCGAGCAAGGCGAATCATTTCACGTAACACTGCAACAACATCCGGCATTTCCTCAACTGCTGATACGCTGAATGAATAATCAAACGTATCATCGTCACATGGAATATGCGATGCGTCAGACTGGATAAGTTTTTCTTGCGGCCACTTTCCCAAATGATACGGATGTTCAAGAGAGTTGAGATTTCGGCAGTCAACGGAGACCGCATTGGGAAAGTTCGGAAACAGCACAAAAGGATATGTTCCGCCAATATCAATGGAAGCACCATTTTTAGGGATTTCGGACGCAATATATGGGTACTCCCAAATTCTCTGCCAAAACCCATGTGGAAGCGGATTTTCATTGTTCCACTTTACCCATAAGGGTAATGAAAGATCTCGGTAATTTGCCCATCGAATATCGCTGACAACCCATGATTTCACCATTACCCCCTTGGACACCAACCAGCAAATCATTTTCAAGAGACGTCATCGAAAAGCGATATAAAGCGTATTAGAACGTCGATATTTCCGAATTTGCACAACAGAATTAATGGAGTGCAGACTGAGGCGATAGAACGTTTAAAATTCTTTGAGAGGCACAACCGTCACCATAAGGATTAATTGAACGAGACATGAGTTCATAACAATTCCGGTCACATAACAGATTTGTTGCTTCCGAAACAATTCGTGTTCTGTCTGTTCCCACCAGTTTTGCCGTTCCGGCTTCAACTGCTTCAAATCTCTCTGTGACGTCACGTATAACCAGAACAGGCTTACCGAGTGATGGTGCTTCTTCCTGCACACCACCTGAATCGGTAATAATAAAGTATGATTTATTCATAAGCCAAATAAATGGCAGATAATCCAGTGGCTCAATTAGATGTATCGACGGACAATTACCTAGAATTTTGCGGACAGGCACCTGCACATTGGGATTTAAATGAACCGGATAGACAATTTCTACATCCGAGTGTTGCTCGACTATATCTCTGAGAGCATAACACACACTCTCACTGCCACATCCAAAGTTCTCTCGACGGTGGCCGGTAACAAGGATCAGGCGTTTATTCGGGGACAAAAAAGAGAAATACTCCTTCAGTTGCATGTTAATTTCTTGTTTCTCATGCAAAATAGAGATGACAAAAAGTAATGCGTCAACGACAGTATTGCCAGTTACATGTATTGACTCGTCAGTGACTCCTTCACGCAAAAGGTTCTGTCGAGCCAACTCAGTGGGGGCAAAATGAACATTCGCTACAGATCCGGTGATTCTCCGATTAACTTCTTCCGGAAATGGTGCACGTTTATTGTCGGTACGAAGCCCTGCTTCAACATGCCCAATTGGGATACCGGAATAAAATGCCGCCAGCGCTGCTGACATCGAAGTTGTTGTATCACCATGAACCAGTATCATTTCAGGCTTATAAAGAGCCAGTAATTGAGTAACGCCATATAGAACACTGCACGTAACATCTGTCAGATGTTGGTCTGGCTTCATGATATCTAGATCATAATCAGGTACAATTTCGAATAGTTCCAAAATAGGATCAAGCATCTGACGATGCTGAGCTGTTACACAAACCTTAACTTCAAAACTCTCCGGCTTACTCCGCAATATCCTGATAAGCGGTGCCATCTTGACAGCCTCCGGACGTGTACCAAAAATGATAAGTATTTTTTTCATAACTTTAAAGTCCCCATAACTGTCAAAAAAACATCCCTATTACAATTGTTCTCGGCAAGTCCCCAGCCGTTTCCGAACCTGAAGCAGCAAAATATCACAATAACTGTTCAGGGCAGCCTTCAAATGATCAGCCGATATCCGCTTTCTACACCCCCAAACAAGAAAATTTCCCAGCACCAGACGCTTCTGCTTCAAAGCATCGGCATAATAAGAGCGGAGGCTCGTGTGAGAAGAATCGGCATAAATTACAAGCGGCTCACCAACAAACGCAAAGTCAGTAACAGTGGCAACCCTCAACCAGAATGCATAATCCTCGATAGAAGTTAATCTGGTGCTCTCGGGAAACCCATCCGCTCTGAACAATACACTTCTGTGTATCAGGGAGGAACTGCAGATGACCCGGTTGCCTCGCATCATGTCCCGGAACGTTAATTGCTTGCCATCCCACCCCAGTTTGTATATGTCAGACTTTCTGTCACACGCCTGCGTGCAACTGGCAAGGCAGTTGAGCATTCGAGCCCGCTCAAGCTGAAGTTTCAATTTTTCCGGCATCCAGACATCATCATCATCCAGAAAGGCCAACCATTCACCTAGGCTAACACTTATTCCTCTATTTCTGGGGACCGACGGCCTTCCTGAGCGCTCCCCCGGCAACCAGACGACCCGTGGATCATGTATGGAGCGGACAACCTCTTCGGTATCGTCCGTTGATCCATCGTCACATACTATAACTTCCAGGGGAGAATGTGTTTGGGAAAGGGCACTGACTATCGCCTGCTTCAGTGAAGAAGAGCGGTTCCAGGTTGGTATGATGACAGAAACTGTCATCACTGCGCCCAACCTTTTTCCAGCTGTTCGTTGAATATGACCATCCAGGCCGCATGAATCCTCATCTCAATATCGCTTGAATTGAGCAGATAGTTCTGAAGATATTCATCGGCACTACTGACAAACATCTCCCTGGTCACAGTATCTGCCACTCTGGAGGCAACAACTTCAACGTTACAGGTTCCACACCACTCATTACCCGACATCTTGATTACTTTGAATCCAAAAACAGGCAGCATTTTATTCAGCAGCCAAGGGGAATACCCCTCACAATGAACCGCCCAGGAAGCTTCGTGTGAACCAAACAGGTGACGTTCCGCCACTGCACGCTTTTTAAATGAATTTAATGGGTTCAACATTATTCTGGCCGCTCCTGAGAAATCAGGGACTTCAATATGAATAACACCACCTGGCTTGAGCCATGAATACCAACACGCCAAAAGTCCACACGCAACCGGACGGGGGAAATGTTCAAAAACGTGATGCAGACGAACCTCAGACACGCTTTCTGGAGTATACTTGAGCATGATGATATCTGCATGGAGATCGGCAACACTTTCAGTCTGTGCCGTGTGGGAGGACAAGGGGAAATCAATATTTACATAGCCATCAAGGTATCGCTGACCGCAGCCAAGGTGGAGCTTCATGGGCAGATTCCAAACCATTTTTTCGGAAATGCTCTGGTCGTATTATTAGAATCGTTGTGTTCCTTCAGTTTCCAATCAACTGACGGAGGCAACAGTAGCTTCCATCTGTTTTCGTAGAAGGCCCAATCATTTTTCTGAACTTCGGAATTCGATTCTCTGATTTTTTCATTGGCGTGTGCGTAATGCTCAATATAGGAATCAGGAGAGTCTATGCATGAAAAACCCTTTTCCCTCATCTTGAGGCAGACATCTCCGTCGGCATGGTAAAAAGAGTAATTTTGTTCATCCATGTATCCGACGTCTTCAAGCGCTTGATTGAGATAAAGGCCGTGATTGACAAACATAGAATTCCCAAAAGTCAGGCCGACACGATATTCCTTTTCATCTGGCCAATTGCGCCAGTAAAAGGCAACCGCTCCAATCTTTTCTCCATCCGCACACTTCTCTTCAAACAGTTTCACTCCATTTACGATAGCCCTAGGCACTACCAGACAATCATCACTCATCATGCATACATATTTCCCTTTGGCGCACCTGAACCCAAGATTCATAAAGTATCCCCAGGATCGCCTTACGATGGGCTTGTCGTTCCACTTCCCACGGTTATGCTGAACGATGGTGATGATGTCCTTCTGCTTGAGCAACCACCTCAGCGAACCGTCGCTGGAACCGCCATCTACAACAATGATCTCGCCGGAGAATGGGCACCGATTCAGCTCCCGACGGATACTGTCTATGGTCGGTTTGAGAAAACGATGGCGGTTATACGAACCAATCACTACTGATAACTGTTTGCTTTCCATTTTAAACCTTAGTATTCGCTTTCCAGTCTTTAATAACTTCTTCGAAAAAATCAAGATATTGAGTACCGATAGTTTCAATATTAAAACGCTCATGAGCATCTCTTACAGCTGACTCCGAAAGCTGGAGCAAAATTTCTGGGGTGCGAAGCAATAAACAGAGGGCACGGCTCAGTGCTCCTACATCACCAACCGGCGTTAATATACCCGTCGCGTTTTCCAGGCCATAATGGTTAAGTCCACTGATATCGCCATCGTGACAGAGACCCTTTATCTGCTCAGACACACCGCCAACTGAAGTGGCAATGACCGGCGTACCGCATGAAAGTGCCTCAATGATAGTATTTGGAAAATTTTCAGCACGCGACGCATGAATGTAAACATCCGCAGACTGATAATAACAAGCCAACTTGTCAGGTGTCTTGTAAGGGATGAATGTGATCGTCGCCGTACCGATTTTTTCCGGCGGCGCACTTTCTCCAACAGCAAGAAAGTGTAGCGTTATTTCCGGCATTGCCAGTGCTGTCTCGCTGACAGCAGCACGCATTGTGGCATAATCCTTCCAGATACTCTCGCGGATACCGTTAGCCGCAAACATTACCACATAATCTTCTTTTCCGATTCCAAGATCCGCACGCACCTTTTTTTTGTCATTGGGAATAAAAATTGTTTGGTCAACTCCATTGTTTATGACTCTGGATCTGACAATTGACGTTTTCAAAATCGAACGATTAACCCTGTCCATGAGCCATTCTGAAGGAGAAATCAAATAGAGACTGCATGAATCAAATATATGTTTTTTTCTTAGCCAGTTGAAATGAGCCGTGTCTCGCTTCAAGGAGTACTGAACGTCCAAATGCGGACACATATCACATCCGTTAATCCACTTGTCACAATCAAAAGAATGGGCACAGTGCCCTCCTAACAACCAGGGATCGTGCATAACAAGGATGACAGGAAATAGCTTTGATAATACGGGCAATGTTCGAAGGTCAAAATATCCGCCATGGAGATTGTGACACTGGATGATATCAGTTGATTCAGGCACAAGATTTATTAGATACCTGCTATCAGGGTCTCCAAGATTCTCAAGATCAAACATCAATTCTGCCCGGTGCCGAAATCCATGACAGCGGCAGAACAGCTTCAATATTGGCGGGAACTTATTAATGATTTCGTTTGATGCAAATTTCAAGTCAATGGTATCAGGATCATTACCAAACTTTGTACCAACAATAAGTTTAGAGTCATGTCCTTTGTTCTTGAAATAATCATGGAGTATTCCGGCTACTCGTGCGGCACCGCCATGAATATCAATCGTATTGACCTGTATCAGATTCATTTTTTGATGTATCTGGACATTATATTAATTGATGAATAAATCATTAGTTCGGTTTTGTGTTTTTCCATTACATACTTATTAAGAATTTTCCCTGTTTGAGACCGTAGACTTGCGTCGTTATAAAACGACACAATTAGGTCGGCCATCTGATTATAATCTCCTCCACGAGATAGAAAATTAGCGCCATAAGTTCCTACTGCCTCTCTGATACCCGGAATATCAGTTGCAACAACAGGAAGTGACATACTCATAGCTTCTAATATGGCATTTGGAAGCCCCTCAAACTGGGAGCTGTGTATATAAAGATCAGAAGCAGAAAGAAGACCCGGTACATCGTCAATCTCTCCCAAAAACAGGACTTCTGTAATAATATCAAGTTCAGACGTAAGATCAAAAAGTTCTGACTCAGCCCCGTCAAATCGTCCTGCCAGTAATAACATTGGCCTTTCAGTGTGTTCAGACAATTTATCCAGAAAAGCACGCCACGCCTTTAAAAGTGTTTTGTGATCCTTGAATCCATGCACATTTGCAACCATTATCGCTACAAAACGAGTTTGACTTAATCCAAGGGAGACTCTCCATTCATATCGGTTAAGCCGTGGCTTAATCAATGCTAGAGCATTGGGGATCACAGAAACCGTCTTATTTTGAAGAGAATATTGCCTTTCCAAAAACTCTTTGCCTATGATGGAATTTGAGACCAAGCAAGGAACCAACCAAATAGCAGCCTTGTGCCAAAAGTTAATATCAAGGCAACGCCCTTCATCTCTCTGATTCCACACACAGAGGCTTGCTCCGGTAAATCTCCAGATCAGACTGCACACAACATTGGGAAAATATGTATATGGCAAAAGTATATCTGGCTTGAGTTCTTTAATTACGCGGGCTAATCTGTAAAGCGATAATATTTTTCCTCCCCAATCAACAGGCCAAGAGAACGGTACAGCCTGCCACTGGATTGCAGATTTTTTACACCGTCTGGCTACCTTACCAGGCGATTGCGCCATCAGTCCTAATACAATTATTTCAGCACCAATAAGTTCCTTCAAATGATTCGCAAGAATCAGCCCTTGATGCTCCGCTCCTCCCTGCTCACCCCCATGAAAAACGAACACAATTCTGGCACCTCTCAACTTAGATGCATCAGAATGATTTGTAGAAAAAACCATGAAAGTTCCAGTTCAATCAATATAAGTATCGACAAAACGACAGAGCGTAATCAGGGCTCCGTAGTGTCCGAGCGAAACCTGCTTATGCAATTGGTCATGCCTGAATAATTCGTCAATGTATTCCTGCTTAATCAAGCCTAAACCATTAAGAGCAGATGAAGTCACCAATCCCTTTATCCATAAATATAGCTGGTCATTAACCATTTGCGGAAGTCCGGTACCATAGTAATCATACATATACGTATTGCCACCATAGTGTTTATTCATGAACTGGTGGTACATTGATTTCCACTTGTCAATAGAGCTACTTCCAAGAAATTCGATTTGGCAATTGTCCCTTACAACTGGCACACACAGGACATCAACGCATATGGTTTTAAGTAGTTTTTTCTGCAATTCCCGATGACTGCGAAGACTCCCTGGAACAGACCAGGAAAGATCGAAGTAATCTCTATCAAGCCCCGGCAGGAAAAAGTCAACAGAATGTGCACCTGCCTGAACCTGAGGAAGTAATCTTCGTAATCCGTGGTGGACAAAATATAGCGCATCATAACGCTTTTCCGGTATCATGTAGTCAAATTTTCGTATTTCTGAATAGATATTGGCTGCATAAACTCCGTGCCACTCATTCTCAAGCATATCATGCTCAATACTGTCACCTCGCATTACAGAGCAGACTCCTCCATCAAATTTCTCGTACAGATGTTTGACGGTGAAGAGACCATAGTCCTTCTCAAAATAAGAATCGTAACTATGAGCCTGAATAAATAAATCCAGAAAATGACCATAAATGACCGTGTCTACACAACAAGCTTCCTGCAGATACGTGGCAATGCCGTGACCATGAAAAAGGGCTTGCATTCCATCGGTCATGATAAACTGATCATCAAAATTATTTCTAAAACATGCTGCTCCATTCCACTCATCGAAATTATGAGGAATCCCGAATTTCTTGGCCAACTGCTGCGCAATCAACACATCAATGTTTTGGGGGACACCATAGGTAAACGCCTTAAAAGGAATCTCCAGTTTTTTGAGGGTAGCGATTATCTGCCGTGAATCCATACCTCCGGACAACTGCATGCCCACTCGCTCTACCCTTGAAACATACGTTTTCACGACTCTCTGAAATGTCTCACTGAGGTTTGCTATCAGATCATTCTCGTCATAGAGTATGATATCTCCAGCAAGTCGCCAATATTCATGCAGGCGAATCTGAGAACATTGCTTATCGAAAATGAGCTCATGACCGTAGGGCACCCTCTCTACACCTGCCATAAGCGTCTTCGATGCAATCATGCTGTTAGTTCGCAAAAACTCAATTGCGGCCGGATAATTTAATTTTCTGGGAAATGATGCTGGCAAAGCCTGAATAAGCAAGTGCAGTTTTGTAGAACCATAGAGTTTGTTTTCATGCACTGCATAATAAAATGGGATGGTGGAAAATCTGTCGACTCGCACCCTGATCCGATCCAGATCTTCCGTCACTTCCAGAAAAGATCCTTTTTCCGGATCAGCAGGGTACTCGGCATAGAAAAAGTTGCGTGCAGAGCCATCCAGGGTTACATACTGATACTTCATGGCATTACCTCAATAACTGCTTAAGCAACGTGATTCTGTGACTGATGAGGTGTCTGCGGGAAATCAAACTTCTGCCATTTATTCTAAGTACTAGACTCTTCACTGGATCCGCAGTATATGCTCTTATTTTCTCGTCAAAAGACTCCCTCGTGAAAATCAACGAATTGGTATCATTAAAACCGAGCAACTCCAGATCATTACAAAATTGCCCAAAAAGAAGTGCTCCGGAAGAAGCAATTTCAAAATATTTGGGTGTTACAAGATCATACGAGTCACAAGAGGATCCTGCAGCAATGACAGCATCAAAGTTACGAAGCCATTCAAAATATCCACGGTCGCTCACCTTTTTATTCATAACTCCTGAGTTTGAATAAACTTTAACATCAGGATGCCGCCTGCACCAGTCGCGCACATCGTAAGCATCCCCTCCCGAAGCGCCAAAAATAGCAACATCCCCCGATCTTTTTTTAAGCGGATCATTTGTTACAAACTGATCCGGCACGGCCCAAGGGAAATGGATAAATTTTTCCGCAGGGAAGTGCGGGAAATGATGGAAAAACGGTTTGTAATACTGACTTAAAACATAGGTAACATTATTACTGATGACATGGTACTGAAACCATTTCGTCTTGTTATGGGGATCACTTGCCATCATTGCAATCAGATGGTTGGCATTTCTGTCAAAACTTATCCTCGGAGCGCCCCAGCCTGGCTCCATTGAAATTATGTACTTGAGCCGCTTTGCATACTGAAAATATTCTTCCTGGGAGGTGACTATAACCGGTTGAAATGCCTCAACAACCGCCTGTACAAAATATGGGGTAAACGCACTGACCCATCTGTTTTTTTTATGAAAGCTCCAATCGATTACAAACCCATAGAGCGAATCATTAAATCTGTTTTTAAGGCGCAGTAAGGCATTCAAAGTATACTATTCCCTGTCCCCTACCTGATACAGACCAACCCAGGAATCCTGAAGATGTAGAATGGGGCCATGGAGAAACCCATCAGCGTAAAGTCGCTCCACTCCCCGGCAGACGTCTCGAATCCAGGTATTCGTCTTGACCATGCCAGGCTCAAAATCATGCCACATGATGATGCTTCCGGGGTGACACAGTTTCAATATTTTCACCGTATCATTGTAGACAAAATCAGAATCGTGACAACCATCAATGAAAACAATATCGAGCAACCCGCAATCCGGTTCCCAATTTTTGGTATTTGCATAAATCTGTCGAACGTTCTGACAGTTCTTTTCCCGATAATGGCTTCCGATTTGTTCTCGAGATAGTGTACATGTAACAAACTCACCACCGTTCGAAATTTCCTCCGGGGGAATATTCACCGTATGAATGGCCGCCAGTGGAGCATTACGTGAGATTAGCTCGGTAGTCTTGCCATACGATGTCCCGATTTCAAGAATCGTCTTCGGATTACCGTTACAGCATGCTCCACCGATCACTTCGCCATCTCTTAAACGCCTGTCGTTTAAATCTGTAAAATTTTCATATTGATAAAGGTGTTCTGACTCAAGACAGGGATTACGTTCCCATCTCATGGCTGTTTTTAATAATGAGAACGTGCGTACCAACATCACGTACTTTTCCAGATGACCGAATTCTTCTTTAGAATCTTTAGCTGACGACTTTTTGTTAAACAAACTGAAACTCATAATAATAAGTTCCTCTCAGGCTCATTAATAATTATTTCGATTTTGTCTCCCACTGGATAAAAGGCTGCAGATTGGATCTGATCGGTTCGTTCGGATATGCCCGATTCAGTCTTCCGCTGGAAGCCACATTTAGAATGAAACTAATGCCGCCGGGAGTAATACATCTGACATCAAAAATGGTTGCATACAGCTTAATTTCATAGGACTTGGGTGCCAAAAAGTGGGCGGGAATTATAGCGGTAGAAACATAGGTTCCTGGCTCAACGTCAGTTCTGGTATCTGCATCATCATCAAAAAAACTGCGGACTAAAATATTTCCGTCACTATTGACGAGGTCGAAATACACTCTTAATCCCTGTGTTCGACAATTTACCCGGTAATTAAGAACAATCTCTACCGGCAGTCCGTTACGTATGCTGGTAGTTGATTCCCCATCTTGCATTATATCAATACCTATAAAACGAAACACCGGATCAAAAGGAATACTTTCGAGAGTAGCCGTAATGGTATCAAGATCTTTTATACAGAGGGAACTCTTTAAATAGTCATCTATTACATAATCAGTGGTGCCTATCTTATTGACAACTCCTTCTTGAAGACTGAGCACCCTCTGGCACAAATTTCTTACTGCGACCAGATTATGACTGACAAATAATATGGTTCTCCCGGCTTGTCCCACCTCATCCATCTTGCCCAAGCATTTTTTTTGGAATGCAGTATCTCCCACAGCCAGCACTTCATCCACAATAAGTATCTCGGGTTCCAAATGGGCAGCCACCGCAAAGGCAAGCCGTACGTACATTCCGGATGAATAGCGCTTGACCGGCGTATCCAGAAACTTATCAATCTCGGCAAAGTTCACAATCTCGTCAAACTTTTTCCTGATCTCCTCTTTGCCCATCCCCAGTATAGCACCGTTCAAATAGACATTCTCCCGTCCGGTCAATTCGGGATGAAAACCGGTACCTACTTCCAGCAGGCTTGCCACCCTCCCCTTGATCCTGATGCTGCCGGTTGTCGGTTCGGTGATGCGAGAAAGGATTTTAAGCAGGGTTGATTTTCCAGCACCGTTGCGACCGATAATACCAATACGCTCTCCTTGCTTCACTTCAAAGGAAACATCCTTTAAAGCCCAGAAGTCCTCAGATTCGGATAGGGGTGAAGAGTGAGAAGTGAATGGTGAAAAAATCTTTTTTGAAAAGCCTCTGACACTGTTGGTGATGGCATCGCGCAGGGAAGAGTATTCCTCGCGCTTCTGGTGGGAGATTGTGTACTTCTTGCCCAGGTTTTCTACGGTAATGACAGTGGACATACTACTAAAGTGATGCCAAAATAATTTTTATCTGACTTTTTAAAGGCTCAAGTTCATTTTCAACAATATCCATCAAAAACAGCTCCTGACTTCGTTCAGGCATATTGAATCTCCTTGGCAACACGCTCTCTAACTATTGGTTTCAAAGTAGATTCAATGCCTAGATCAACATCTTTTTGCAGGTTTGATTTTAAAAACAATTCAAGGGCGAAGAACTTTCTAAACAACCTGTCTCCCTCCAATTCGACTGCAATATCAATATCCGAATCCTCCCGAGCCTCTCCACGGACATAGCTGCCAAATAGTCCGATCTTTGTAACACCAAAACGGTCATTCATTTCCTGCTTATGCTGCCTCAAAAAATCAAGAATTTGTTCTTTTGTCATAATAACAACCCTCCTCCGCCCGTTATATCACATCCGCCAGTATACGCTCGGTTTTCCTGAAAAACCAGAGACCTGTCACCAGTAGAAGCAGTGACAATGCTGTTGATAATGCAAGTCCCAGCCAGTGCAATTCAACAGTCCCCTTCAGCAAGGCCCATCTGAAACCATCAATCACTCCCACCATCGGATTCAGAGCATACAGCAGACGCCATTTTTCAGGAACTATGCTGCTGGCAAATCCAACCGGTGAAACATACAAACCAAACTGCAGCATGAATGGCACTACATAACGGAAGTCCCGATACTTGACATTCAAGGCCGAAAACCAGAGGCCTGCGCCTGCCACCGGAAGAAAAGCCAACAGCAGAAAGATCGGCAATGTAGCTACGCGCCAGTCAGGCTGATAACCGTACCAGATCATGATACCCGCCATAATGACCAATGAAATTGCAAAATCTATCAAACTGACGATGATACTGCTGAACGGTATGATGATGCGGGGAAAATAAATTTTGGTCAGAAGATTGGCATTTCCGACGAGGGCGCCGGAACTTTCCGAAAGCGCATTGGCAAAAAAGTTCCACGGCAGCATCGCCGCAAAGACCAGCAGCGGGTATGGCACCCCATCCGACGGCAGTTTCGCCAGCAGCCCGAACACAACGGTGAAGGCGAGCATGGTCGCAAGCGGCCGGATGACACTCCAGGCAACTCCGACCACCGTCTGCTTGTAGCGTACCAGAATGTCGCGCCAGACAAGAAACCAGAACAGCTCCCGATATCGCCACACATCACGCCAGTAGTGGAGCACCGGACGATTCGGTTCGATCAGTAGTTCCTGTTGTATCATTTCTTCTCTGATCATAATTTCTTTCTGTTTCATGCTTCCCGACCAGATATACTCAAAAATGGCCATCAAAATGATTCAAATCGACGCAGGACGTTTTCGTGTTCCACTGATGAGGACACATAGAATATGGCAGCAATATTTCAAATACAACCATCTGTTGTTAAGCATGAGCTGTACCATTAACCGCCATTTTGTATAAAAACCGAGCGAACGGTCACGAGATGCACCCCTGATCCTATAGAAAAAAAGGATTTCCGGAAGACGCACGACATCCCTTCCCAATTGCAGCACCCTCAGCCACAGGTCCCAATCTTCCCAGCCATGATGCATGACGATGTCATACCCGCCGGTCTTTTGCCAGTCACTTTTGCGAAACAGTGACGCACAGACAATCTGATTATCAAGCAGAATGTGGGGCAAAGAAATATCCGGAGACATCCTCCACTCGCCGTGCGCCTCTCCGAAGAGTTCGACCCTGCTCGTAACGATCCCTGCGGACGGGCAGCCATCCAGAACGTAACAGGCTTTTTCCACAAATGTCGGCGCGATCCGGTCGTCAGCATCAAGCGGAAGGATATAGCACCCGGTCGCCTCGCTGATTCCACGGTTTCGGGCGGCGGCAACCCCGCTGTTTTGCATGTGGATCACACGGGTCTTTGGGCGCAGATAATTCTGCAGCTTCGATTTTGTCATCGTATCGTCGGACCCGTCATCGATGATAATGATCTCAATATCGGTAAAAGTTTGCGCAAGAGCTGAGTCAACAGCCTCGTCGATATATCCGCCCATGTTGTAACAGGGTATGATGACGGAAACTTTTACCATCACCCTGCAGTGGAGGTACTGTTTCGGATACGAGCGTATAACCGGCTGTTAAGAGGCTTCTTCAGAAGATATAACAATCTGTGGGGCCACAGCAAATATCCGTTTCTCTTCAAGTAATCGGTTCTGATCAGCTGCTCTTCCGCAAATGCTGAATCCGCATATTTTGTCGACAGGCTCCCCTCATGGATGCGAAAACTGGAGAAAATGGCATCCAGAGAGAGCGGTGCCGAAAAGTTTCCCAAGCGTAGCCATAAGTCGTAGTCCATGGCAAACTTAAAAGTAGCGTTGAATCCACCTGCATCCAGAAGAGCCTGGCGCAGGATAAAAGTGGAGGGGTGGATGATGATATTTGAGCGCACCAGGCGTCTGAAAGAATAACGCCGCGCCCTAATTTTCCTGATGGATTCCCCGGACTCATTGACCAGACAAGCTCCACCCGTGACCCATTTTGCTGTCGGCATACCGGCAAAAGCGGTATCAACAATGCCTAGTACATCGTCGGAAGTATAAAAATCATCGGCATGGAGCATTCCGACGATGTCTCCGGTCGCAAGTAAAATGCCCTTATTCATGGCATCTGCAATCCCCATGTCCGGCCCGCTGATCCATTTTATTCGTCCGTCCCGTGCGGCGGCGTTAGTTATGGTAGTCAGACTGCCGTCAGTGGAGCCGCCATCTATGATCAAATACTCAATATCCGGGAAATTCTGGCCAACGACGCTGTCAATCGCCTGCTGCAGGAATCGGTTGCCGTTTAAGTTGACCGTGATAATCGAGATTTTCATTGAGGCACCTGTGAAACCGGCCTCGATACGCCGGCGATTATAAGCCGCCAAATCATAGCCACGCGCTCCCACTTTCCGTACAGCGCCCTGATCAGGAGCGCAACTACCAACGTTGCATATATTGACGGAAGCGCATGGGGATAGTACTTACGGGTAAAGAAGAGCCGGTTCCTGACGTTATAATAATCACAGGTAAAACTTTTTGCTGCCGGATTGCTGCTGGTGCCGATGCTTGCACCAATCTTGTGATACACAACACTTTCCGGTGCGTAGGCAAGTGTGAAGAGTCCCTTTGCACGTAATGCCCAGTCGAGCTCCTCAAAATAGAGAAAAAAATCCTCTTCCATGAGACCTACCGTTAACAGAAATTGTTTGGAGACGAGCAGTGACGCACCGACCACGTAATTCATCCAGCGCTCGACTGACTCTTTTCCTGCCAAATTATTAACAGTTCTGAGCCTTCCCAGGTGCCAAGGAAGTCCGATCCACTTGCAATAATATCCTCCACCTTGCGCCTGGACTTGCTCCGGATTGTCATACAGAAGCAGAGTGGAGCCGCACATTCCGGCTCCGGACTCTTCCTCCATCCGTGCAACGAGCAGGGACAAGGCCTTCCGTGCCACCACAGTATCATTATTCAACAACCAGGCATGAGAAAATGTATTCCGGGACAGGGCATACCGGAGCCCCACGTTGTTGCCTCCGCCAAAACCCAGGTTTTCGCCGCAATCGATCAGCACGAGAGGAGGATCAGAATCGGCTCTCCCCCCTGCCTCTGCCTCGCTACGTGAGTACACCTGATGCGGGATCGGCTTGTCCACCGGTGGACTGGTTAGGTTTTGAACAGTATCTGCCCCACGACAAGATTGCCCGGCCCCCGTTTCGGCCCATTCCCTGATACGCTCCAGAGATCCGTCACTGGAGCCGTTGTCACAGACAACCACACTGTAGCGGGTAAACTCGAGTCGGAACACACTTTCAAGGCATTCAACAGTATCCCGCCAGCCATTATAATTAACGATAACAATATAGACTTTCACCGGTAGATGACCCAACCGACCATTAGAACCCAAAGCAGGCCGACCGCAAAAAGCCAGCCATCCTTGAACAGGGACTCGGTCGGATCCCCCCCCTTCCCTGACTGTGTACGCAACAGCAACCGAAAAAGGCCAAAACAGCAGAGGGGAACGGAGTAGATCAACACGGGCCGGGGTATACAATACATGGAGTACGTAACAAGCACTGCAGCACCGGTCATATTCATCGTTCCGGCAAGAAATCCTTCGGGATAACCTCTCAGTGAGACACGCTGTGCTACCGCGCCAGACGCCAGTTCGATATGTTCATTCAGCCGCTTGCCGGCACTTAGAAACAGGGCGAGAAAAAGAACCGTAAGAAAGAGCCAGGAAGAAATAGTAATCCCGAATACCGTCCCGCCGTATTCAAGCCGAAGGAGAAAGAGCAGTGCGATACAAAATATATCAACAAGCGGCTCATTTCTCAGCTTTACCGCATACAGCAGAGACAGAACCAAATAGGCCGCCAGAAACCAGCGTTCAGCCACCGGCTGCTGAAGTGAGAGTGTCAAGACCAGAATCAGGAGCACAGCTATTATGGCCGATACGCCGCGAAATCCAATTTTGCCAGCAGCAACAGGACGGTGACATTTGCGCGGATGGAGGCGGTCTTGTTCGCGGTCAAGGTAGTCGTTGCAGACATAGACGCAGCTGGAAGCCAGACTTAACGACATAAACGGCAGTAAACCGGAGGCAAGAACCCCGTCACGAAAGAGAGTACCCGCAAGAAAGGGGGGGAAAAACAGTAGTATATTTTTCACCCACTGGCCCGGCCTCAGTAATCTGACAAAGTCCGGAGTTCTCATGGTGTCGCCATTTTTGCGGCAAGCTTCCCGGCCGCCAATTTGTAAGTGGCGTTTTGAGGCGCCCTTTCGGCGGCTAGGCGAAAATTGCGGCCCGCCTTTACACGGTCGCCTTCCCTCATGTAAAAAAGCCCGAATTGATATAAGTAGAAGGGGTCTCCGGTAACATTGACAAGCTCTTCATAAGTCATGGTTATCTCACCCCGAAGTGTCAGTCGTCCTTCTCCCGCCAGCGAATCAAGCAACTTCAGATCTACCTTGAGCAGTAGTTTCTGAAATTCATAATAGAGTTGCCCACCTTTGCGGCGGTTTTCTAAGATCATGCTGCGGGCTTCCGGGTAGCGACCTTCACTCATCAGCAGCTCGGCCCGCTTCAGATCGAGAAAATCGGCATTACGCAGCCCAGGCGGAGCGATGTTCTCCCGGATCATCACCGACCCTTCCTCGGTCCGACCGGTTTCCAGAAGCAGGCCGGCCAGAACGGAGCGGGCAAAGGGAAAATCTGGAGACTTCTTCACCACATCCTGGAAAAGCCGGATATTGTCCTGCCAGATCAGATTTCTGACCATCACACTCCCGGCCATTACAATAAAAAAAACAACCAGCACCGGCATGACAAAGCGGTAAAACCGGCAGACGGCAACCTGGCGATAAACGCTCGCCGAGATTCCAAGGGCGAAACATGCCGACGGAATATAGAGATAGCGTTCTGCCACCGGAGTCCACCCAGGGCGTACCACAAGCGCCAGCAGAGCGGACAGGAGCACCGTGAAGGACATCAGGTAGCATGCTGCAACGGTGTCGCGCCGATGTACAAAATAAACTATCAGGCATAATGCCACTATCCCAGCCCAGACATAATACCCCGGAACCTGAAAGATTGCGAAATTAAGTGGAAATGGCCATATCAGCTTTTTAACATAAAAGCCGGTTCCGCTCAGGAGCACTACAATTGAATTAAAAAGATCATCACTGCTGTCTGCAACAGTCTGCCGCAACAGACTCAGTCCCGGATCCCGTGTCGGATTCAGCAAAAACCTGAATCCGAAATAGGCCGCCGGAGCGGATAGAAATACTAGATAAAATCCGCAGCGGTCCCGCAACCTCCGTCTGAGGTCGTCAGATGACAGTCTGACACGACCATCATAACAAAAAATGAGAATTAGCGCGGATGGCATAAAAAATAGGGCTGTTTCCTTGGCGAGCACCCCCAGCAGCATCAAAAAAAAGGAACCGCCACAGATATACAGATTGTCACGTTCCAGAGCAATCACCAGAAGCAGGAACGCCGCAAGAAAGAAGCAACCAGCCAGCAGATCGCTCCTCCCGGCAATCCAGTTGACCGACTCGGTATTTACCGGATGTAAAGCAAAGAGAAGGCCGGCCGCAAATGCCGGATGAACCGACTCAATACCGATTTTCCGATATATTCTGGCAGCGATTGAAAACAACAGCATAACATTGGCGGCATGGACAAGAATATTTTCCAAATGCATGAAACTGGGAGAAATTCCCCAAAGGTACTTGTCCGCAACATAGCTAACAGTCAAGATCGGCCGGAAATAATTTCCGTCAATTTTAAAGATGTCCTGAATAATCGACGCCGGTTCCAGATTGATGAGCCAAGTGGCAATTGCCATATCGTCCATCGGGTTAAAGGGATTCTGTAATGCAGGATAGTAAATGGCAAGGACGATAAAAAGCAGGCAGAGATAACGGTAGCGTAACGAGAGGATCATAGTTTATTATTGGCTACAACATCCAGAAAAAAAGCTTCAAGATTTTTTCGTTTAGGCTCTATAAAGACGACCGAGCTTCCAACCGCAAAAAGTTTTTCCATGCACTCCTGATACTGCTGTCGAGATACAAATATCTGGTCAACTGGCATTGAGTTATTACCTTGCTTAGCATACTCACAGATAAGATCATCTGGACAGTTGGCGACCTGAACATAATACCCTTCAATTCCATGCTGTAGCAGTTCATCAACCGCATGAACTGATTTCAGCACCCCGTTGGCAATAATCCCCACACGATCACAAACTTTTTCAACGTCGTCGGTGATATGGGTACTGAAAAAGACGCACTTGCCCCGTTTCTTAAGATCAAGAATGATCTCCTTTACCAGTGCCCGGCCAATCGGGTCCAGACCACTCATCGGTTCATCCAGAATATAAACATCGGGATCATGAATCAGTGCCTGTGCGAGGCCGACCCGCTGCACCATCCCCTTGCTGTAGCCGCGCATAGGGCGTTTGCGGGCCTCCCACAGATCCAGCCGCGTCAGCACCTCCTCCGAACGACGAGCCAGCAGAGCCTTTTCCATCCTGAATTGAGATCCGACAAAAGCAACGTACTCCTCAGCGCTCAAATAATCGTAGAAGGCCGGATTTTCCGGAAGATAGCCGACGTTGCGACGCGATTCGGCCTGACCGACATCCATCCCCATAATTTTTGCTGTGCCGGAGGTAGGCCGTAACAGACCCATAACCAGTTTGATGGTAGTGCTCTTTCCGGCGCCATTCGGTCCGAGAAAGCCGAATATTTCACCTGCGGCAATAGTGAGGTCAAGACCCTTCAGGGCATCGACCTTTGTCATTCGCTTTCCGGTAAACTGTTTACACAGCCCCGTTATCTCAATGGCGTTCATAATTCATCACTCCAGTCAGATTCACTTCACGGTTCTTTTCTATTGATGCTTGTAACTCTTGAAAGATGTTTCCGATCGTATGAGTAGATATCTTTAATTCCTTGCTTTTCCATTAATGCCACAATATACGAATCAACAAAATCTATGTTTTTTAGTTCGTACAACACAAGGGCACGACCGACAATTTCCCCGTTTATAGTTTCGAGCCCTGATGTTGCAAGAATGCCTCTTATCAATGGCGCAATCTGCACATGAGTCAGACTATATGATGACTCCAGAACCCATATAATTTCAGCAATCACCAGTTCCGTGGTGACCAAAGCCACAACGCCGGACGAAGCTTCGTCCAAAAGTTTTTCCACCTTGTCTGCCAACAACGGATCATCGTTGGTCAGATATCGAATAAAGAGGTTTGTATCCACAAAACATTTATTCATACAAACTCCTCGGATATCCTCTTTGCCATAACATCTTTCGCCAATTGCCGTTCGCTCGCAAAATCGGCAACGTGTCCAGTAGCCGTGACAGAACCCCGAAGTTCTTTAAGAGTTTTAATCGGAATAACAATGATGCGCTCGTTGTCAATGATGAAATCTATCTTGTCGTTTGGTTTGATGTGGAAGTAGGATCTGATAGTGGCCGGTATTGTTATCTGTCCCTTGGTGGTTACAGTAGAAATCATGACAACATCTCCTACCCATTAGATATTGTAATACTTTTTTGCAATAGTAATACATATAATATCAAATGACAACTACGATCGAATTAAATCAATTACAACGATCCAGCAGTGTCCGGTTTGGTCTTTGCACTCAGGATTTTAAGCCCCGTTAGGGGCGTCCGACTGTAGCCGGGGGATTTATCCCCCGGATGAGATGCCATTTTTACCCACGTCACGTACGTGACGTGATGATGTTTTGCCGCAATGACCGGGGAATGAATTCCCCGTCTACCTACATTCTATCCCTACGGGACGTAAGCATAAACCAAACCGGACAACGCTGACAACGATCAATTCTTTGCCGCGCCGAAAGCAAATTTGCTGGTCGTGGCAACCTTCCCATCCGCTTCGATAAAAAATCGTCCGCCATACGGATCAACGGGAACTGTTGAAAGCAACCCAGCACCGGTTAATTGTTCAATCGACTTGGGAATGAAACCGCGTGATTCGCGGAATTTGTCACGCGCTAACTCAATCCGCTTCACCTCCCTGAATGCTGCCAGGCGTGTCAAATACGATTTTTTCAAGGCCGGATTTTTCTCCCCTTTTGCCATTGCAGAAAGATAAACGATTGCCAGATCGGTCTGTCCGGATTCCTGCATATAACGGCCAGCCAGTCTTATATGCAAATCCTGACCACTTAAATCTGCTGCCCGTTTGTAGTAATCGGCAGCCTTCTTGTAATCGTGCATAAAATAAGCGCTGTTGAATCCGGCAAAAAAGGGGAGATACCAATCCCAGGTGCGATATGTCATGCCGTAATCAAGCAGGTCGTTGGCAAGTTTATACTGTTTCACGTCCCAAGTAAGAATTCCTTGGGCAAAATAATAGGCGTCCATATTGTATGGATCAAGTTGCACAGCGCCGTGAAGCAAACGAGACATCCCCTGCAAGTCAAGCGGCTCGGCAATCACCTGCCCGTCTAAAACCTTCCCCATCGCTCCACCATAGTACATCATTACCTTCATCACCAGCGATGCCCCGACGAGCTCTTTCTGATCAGCGCTGAGCGATTTAATCAGTTTGATGCTGGGAACAAATCCCAGCTTCTCCTCAATCGGTTTATTACTCATATAGCTTGCAAAAGGTGTTATCACCAGACAATAGGCAAGTAGTCCCGTAATGAGCAGACTAACTGGAGCAGAGATTCGTGTCACTTCATCTCCCTCCGGTTAAACAGCAGTGCTGCGGCCCCTAACAGGATTGCGGTATAGGAGACAAAATAGGCAGCGGTAAACCCTAGACCTGCAAAATTTGGAGCGATGCTGTAAACGGCATTCACCTTCAGATCAAAGCCAGCCAGATTGGGTAGCAAGTAGTAGACCAAAGTAACTGCAGATTGCAGGAAAGGAGAAATAGCCTGTTCCGCAGCAGATGATTTGACGTATTCATACACCTGCTGGGTTATACCGCTAGCCAGAAACGCGCAGATAGTACCGAAAATCGGCAGAAAAAATGAGGTACTGAGCGTTGATATAAGTAAAGCAACTCCAACCAGCAGAATGTATTTTAACGTTGTGAACACGATTGCCAACACCAACCAAGTCCATACAATAGGACGGTCAGGTGGATACATCCCTGAAGAAATTTTTATGACCAAGCAGGCTACAGCACCGAGGAGCGTGGATGTCAATATCTGAAAAAGAGCCAGGCCAAAGAAACGCCCCAACAAGTAAGAACTGCGACTGATCGGTAGACTAAGTACACTGAAGGTATAACGCCTCTCCATGTCCTTCCAGAGTGAAGTTGCCCCCAAAAAAACCGAGAGCAGCAACAGAATAAATGAGGTGAGAGAAAGTGACAAAGTAATGGACAGCTCTGTGACCTGGCGCATGGAGAGGGTCGCCGCTGACGGGATAAAAAGAAACAAGACGGCCAAAGCCATGATCCCTTGGAACACACGATCACGGAAGATTCCTTTCAACGTAACACTAACTATTGTAAACACTTTTTCCCCTGTACTTACCATTAAAAAAAGCGGGGTGCAATAACACCCCGCTTGTTGAAAGGTCTGAAGCGAATCTTATTACATTGACGTCCAGCCAGTTGCAAAAGCAGTTTGAGAGGCATCAGATGGCCCAGCGGCTAATGCACCCTGCGCCTCGGTAAAGAAAAAGATGGCGGTAGAATCGTTAGATGTACCCATTTTTCTTGAACCTTTTAAATGCTTCGTGATTAGTGCATATGCAGAAGTAGTATAATTTACTCCAAGATAAACCCCGGTTGACATCTTGCCCAATGCACTCGTAGCAGCTTCGGCAACAGTAGCAGTAGGCCCCCCCTTGATTGTCAAACCACCGGCAGTAGTTACAGCGGCACCACCACCACCAGAACCTAAATTAGCAGCCAATGCAGATCCACTAATTGCTATTAATAAAAAGACGGTCAGCGCAGTAATTTTTCCCATGATTATATCTCCTTTTTCAAGTAGTAATTAGTTCTGGACAAGGGCTTGTGGATACATCTGATTATCGGAGTTGTACGCTTCCAAACCGGTCTTCAGATTTTTTAGATCAGAGTTGGAGGCGGCGTTGTAAGCTTTCTCGCGGTACGCTGAAAACTGCGGGATGGCAATAGCCGCCAGGATACCGATGATCGCAACAACGATCAAGAGTTCGATCAGGGTGAAGCCTTTGTTACTTCTGAGCTTGTTTAACATAATGTTTCTCCTTTCATGGTTTTTGCTCTGAAATCAGAGCTTGGATACGAATATAATTAATTTAATAAATGCAATATCAGTTCCAAAACGAAAATATATTTCATCATGCTAAAATTATTAGAATTATTATTGCACTAATGCCGGGAAATCGTTTTCATAACAAATATTCGGCACACTTCTGTGACAACAATTGTCACACTAATCTTTCAGGGCTGATTTTACCACTCTTTCTCACTCTTCACCGCTATCCAACCCAAACTTCGCCAACCGGTACCGGAACGAGCGGAACGACATCCCCAACAGCTCACCCGCTTTCTTTTTCGCTCCGCCGGTCAACTCAAGTGCCTTAAGCAGATATTTCTTTTCCAGATCTTCCAGCAGCGGTTCAAGCATCAACCCTGATTCAGGAATATCGCAATCAGCATTGAGACAGGTCATTTTACCGGCCAGGAACTGCTGTGGGAGGTTGCTTTCGGCTATTACTGTCGGATCAATAACCAGACATCGTTCAATACAGTTTTCAAGTTCACGGACATTACCGGGAAAGGGATGATTCATCAAGGCCTTGAGGGCACCGGGAGCGACTGAAGCCGGACTGCCTTGACCTTCAGTCTGATATTTACGGCAGAAATATTCAATCAGGAGCGGAATATCCTCAATCCGTTCCCGCAGCGGAGGCATGACAAGCTGGACAACATCGAGGCGATAAAACAGATCTTCCCGGAATGATCCGTCTTTCACCTGTCCTTCAAGATCACGATTTGAGGCACTGATAATGCGTACGTTGGTTTTGCGGGTCTGGGCATCTCCAACCCTTTTGAATTCTCGCTCCTGCAGTACCCGCAGCAACTTGGTCTGCATCAGCAATGGCAGTTCGCCGATTTCATCCAGAAAGAGCGTCCCCTCTTCAGCTTGCTCAAACAGGCCGGAACGGTCACTGACGGCGCTGGTGAAGGATCCTTTTTTGTGGCCGAACAGTTCGCTTTCAATCAGATTTTCCGGAATCGCGCCGCAATTTACAGCGACAAACGGCTTAGACTTACGCAGGCTGCAGGTATGGATTGAACGGGCTGCGAGCTCCTTGCCGGTACCACTTTCCCCGAGAATCAGCACGCTGCTCTGACTGGCCGCAACTTTCTGGATCATGCTAAAAAGCTCGCGCATCTTCAGGCTTTTCCCGATGATGCCGCAAAAACTGTCCCGCTCGCTGACATCTTTTCTCAACAGCATGTTTTCGCGTCTGAGCCCCTGTTTTTCGAGAGCATTTTTGATCAGCTGCTTGATTTCCTCATTTTTGAATGGCTTGAAGACATAGTCATAAGCCCCAAGTTTCATCGCCTCCACCGCCTGATCGGCGGCAGAAAAAGCGGTGAGCATCAATACAGCCGTTTCGGGAGATTTTTCTTTGATGCGGGCCAGTAGTTCAATGCCGGTCAAACCGGGCATATTTACATCGGACAATACCAGGTCAAACAGTGTCGATTCCATTAAATTGAGAGCTTCCTCGGCAGAACCGGCGACTAATACGTCATATCCCTCACGCTCAAGCAGAATCGAGAGGAATTCCCGCATGCTCAGTTCATCATCGACCACAAGAATTCGAATATCCATAGTTCGTCCTTTTACATAAGATCAAATCAAAGTGCCAAATTTTGTCATACCATATTTCATTTACATTTGTGAAGCATTGCTTGGTTATCACCGGGAGGACACTGTATTTGAATAGTGTTATCAGGAGGCTGTTTTTTTAAAATATTTATGGTATATAGAGCCTGAAACGGAGAACGTGTTCTCCACATGACTTTATTCGACGCAAGGGGGCTGTACATGAGTGAGATCGTTGATGTCTATGCCAGAGAAATCCTGGATTCACGCGGTAATCCGACACTGGAAGTTGATGTTTTTCTTGAGTCGGGTGCGTTTGGTCGAGCCGCCGTGCCTTCTGGCGCTTCAACCGGTGAGCGAGAAGCAATGGAACTGCGTGACGGCGACAAATCCCGTTATCTCGGCAAAGGCGTTCTGCAGGCCATAAACAACGTGAATAACATTATTGCTGAAGAGGTAATCGGCATGGAAGCTGACGATCAGGTCGGCATCGATATGAAAATGATCGAACTGGATGGCACCGAGTTCAAAACGAACCTCGGAGCCAACGCCATTCTGGGCGTATCACTGGCGGTAGCCAAGGCTGCAGCCGAAGAAGCCGGCCAACCATTGTATAAATATATCGGCGGAGCCAACGCCCGCGAACTGCCGCTGCCGATGATGAACATCATCAACGGCGGCTCACATGCCGATAACAACGTTGACATCCAGGAATTCATGATCATGCCGGCCGGTGCTTCAAGCTTCAAGGAGGCGCTCAGGATGGGCGCGGAAATTTTCCATACCCTGAAAAGTGTCCTGAAAAGCAAGGGATACAGTACGGCTGTTGGCGATGAAGGCGGTTTTGCACCCAATCTGAAATCAAATGAAGAAGCGTTGGAAGTCATCATGGAAGCGATCGTCAAAGCCGGATTCAAGCCGGGCGAAGACGTGCTGCTGGCACTGGATGTTGCAGCTTCCGAGCTCTTTAAAGATGGGAAATACACCCTGGAGAACGAAACACAGAAGGTAAAAACCTCTGCTGAACTGATCGACTTTTACGAGAATCTCGTCAATAAATACCCGATCGTCTCCATAGAAGATGGTCTGGCTGAAAACGACTGGGACGGTTGGAAACTGTTGACTGACCGCCTCGGCAAGCGGATCCAGATTGTTGGTGACGACCTGTTTGTCACCAATCCGAAGATTCTGAAAGAAGGGATCCAGAAGGGGATCGCCAACTCGATCCTGATCAAACTGAATCAGATCGGCACCCTGACCGAAACCCTGGAAGCGATTGAAATGGCCAAACGTGCCGGATACACAACCGTTATTTCTCACCGTTCCGGCGAAACCGAAGACACGACACTGGCCGACCTGGCCGTGGCGGTCAACTCCGGCCAGATCAAGACCGGTTCGCTCTGCCGCACCGACCGCGTTGCCAAGTACAACCAGCTGCTGCGGATCGAGGATGAGCTCGACAGCACATCCCTGTTCAAAGGGCACGACGTATTCTACAATATCAAAAAATAGCACCGGATAAATTCTGAACCAAAAGGCGGAGCGTGCTCCGCCTTTTGTGTATCTGTAATTCCGATTCTAAATCAAGAGTGAAATCAAGGCGGCGAGGATTGAGGCGACGAAGGCATACAATCAGTATGTTGAGGAGCCGAAGACGAGCCAAAGAAGATAGCGCCTTGATTTAGAATTGGTAAACACGGGAGAGACCCATGGAAATGAAAACAACCCTCTGGAATCGTTATCACACGCATCTCTGTCACCGCCCTGAGATCGGACTTTCCCTTGACATCAGCCGCATGAAATTCGCTGACAGTTTTTTTGCACAAATGGAACCTGCCATACAGGGTGCGTTTTCTGAAATGCGCGATCTGGAGGGTGGTACTATTGCTAACCGGGATGAAGGGCGCATGGTCGGTCATTACTGGCTGAGAAATCCGTCCCTCTCTCCATCGCCGGACATTCGGCGGGAGATCGAAGCGGCCACAGATCAGATCCTGAAATTCAGCACGAAAATTCACAATGGCACCATATCCGCTGAGAATGGCACCCCCTTTACAAACGTTCTTATAATAGGCATCGGCGGTTCGGCGCTAGGGCCGCAGTTTGTGGCTGATGCGCTGGCTTCCCCGACAGACCGGATGAAAACATATTTTCTCGACAACACCGATCCGGACGGCATTGACAAGGTGTTTGGCGCTTTAGGTGCGTCTGTTGCTCAGACGCTGACGCTGGTTATATCAAAAAGCGGCTCCACTAAAGAGACCCGCAATGGAATGCTGGAAGCAAAGGCCGCCTACCAGCGTGCCGGACTCGATTTTTCACGCCATGCGGTGGCGGTTACCGGAGCAGGCAGCGAACTGGACCGGTCGGCACAGGCCGAAGGATGGCTGGAGCGATTCCCGATGTGGGACTGGGTCGGGGGGCGGACCTCCGTCACCTCAGCGGTCGGCCTACTACCGGCTGCTCTGCAGGGGATCGACATCACGGCACTGCTCGAAGGAGCCAAAGCCTGTGACATCATCACCCGCAGGGGGGAGACAACCTGCAATCCGGCGGCGGTCATGGCACTGATGTGGCACTACGCCACTGAGGGGCGTGGCACGAAAGACCTGGTCATGATCCCTTACAAGGATCGTCTGCTGCTCTTTTCCCGGTATCTGCAGCAGTTGATCATGGAATCGATCGGCAAGGAATTTGACCGTGACGGGGTGACCGTTAATCAGGGTCTGACCGTATACGGTAACAAAGGTTCGACCGATCAGCACGCCTATGTGCAGCAGCTGCGGGAAGGGGTGGCAAACTTTTTTGTCACGTTTATCGAAGTTTTAAAGGATCGGGAGGGGGATTCACTGCTCGTTGAGGAGAATTTTACCAGCGGAGATTTCCTGTTCGGATTTTTTCGGGGGACGCGGGCGGCTCTGTATGAAAACGGACGTGAATCGATGACCATCACCATCAACCAGGTCGATGCATATACGATCGGCGTCCTGATTGCGCTGTTCGAGCGGGCGGTCGGACTCTACGCCAGCATGATTAATATCAATGCCTATCACCAACCGGGTGTGGAAGCGGGCAAGAAAGCGGCTGGTACGGTGATCGCCCTCCAGAAATCGGTCATGGGACTGTTACAGCAGGAACAGCGGAGTCTGACGGCGGAAGCAATCGCCGCGCTGCTCGGAAAACCGGAGGAAGCGGAGCTCGTTTTCGCCATACTGCGACATCTGGCCGCCAATAAGGACCGGGGGATTATTCAGGAAAGTGCCGATACTATTGCAGAGGTACGATTCATAATCGTGCAGTAGCCACTCCCAGCAGCACCCTGCCGCAAGTTATATCTTGTACCGGTTTCAAGGCGATCGACTGATCGCTCCGTTGCTATTTGACAGTACTCGTGTTTTAATGAGAAATCAGGCGACATCTTACTGCAGGAGTTCCGTATGCTGAAAGTACTCACCGGTTTTATTATCTGTTTTGCTCTGTCTTCTCCGCTTCTGGCCGCCAATGTGATCACGTTTGGCACAGATTCTCCGGTCGTTTTTCCCCA
Source organism: Geobacter sp. (assembly GCA_009885845.1). Classification (GTDB taxonomy): domain Bacteria; phylum Desulfobacterota; class Desulfuromonadia; order Geobacterales; family Pseudopelobacteraceae; genus JACRCG01. The sequence continues at coordinate 10,478 of VFJW01000005.1, read as the reverse complement.
TAAAGAGCACCAGGTCAAGCTGGGTGGCTGCACTGAGTGCCACGGCACACAAGAACCGGGGCCCATCGACAGATCCCGTAGCAACTGGGGTCACGTAACCTGTGTTGGGTGCCATAACCAATACAAGACCGGCCCCGTAGAATGCAGCGGCTGTCACATCTCGTTCTGATTACCCTCTCGGCTTCAACTTTCGCGTCGGAACTGCACTCCAGGGATCGTCAGGCCAGGGGTGCTTAGGGTAACGACCTTTGAGTTCCTTTTTAACCTGTTGATATGATCCATCCCAGAATCCCTTTAAATCGCGAGTCACCTGAATCGGTCGTCCGGCAGGCGAAAGCAGGTGCAGCAAGACAGGTATTCTGCCTCCGCACACCGTCGGTCCGACCGCCAGACCGAACAATTCCTGAAGTTTCACCGCCAGCACCGGAATGTCACCGGCATACTCAATTTTGATCCGTGAACCGCTCGGAACAGAGATATGTGTCGGTGTCAGTTCATCCAGTTCGCGCTGCTGCCGGTAATCAAGACTCTGACGAATAATTTCAGAAATATTCAACTGAGCAATTTTTTTAATTGAAGTGACACCGGCCAAATGAGGAGCCAGCCACTCTTCAAGCGTAGCAATCAGTGCGGTATCCGAAACGTCCGGCCAGTCACGCTCCGGAAATGCGGATCGCACCAGCAGCAGGCGTCCCTGCAGGCTTCTGACCGCATCATTCATCGTCAAAAGACCTAGCCCCGAAGACCGTACCGCAGCGATCACCGCAGGCACCGCCTCTGCTTCCGGCGGGACAACCGTTTCAACGGAAAGCTGAATACTCCCCAGCAATTCCAGTCGCTGAGCAATAACGCGCCCCTCACGATCATCCCAGTCCACCCTGGTTTCCCGCCGTATATGACTCGAACGTTCCTCGCGGATTACATACTCGGGTAGTTCAGCGGCGAGATGGATAATAGCCTCAGCCTGGGTTCCCGCATCCAGAGCCGGCGCGACAAGATACTCGGCCGCCCGGACTGCGGAGCGCTCCGAGACGCGCGCTCCACGCCCTCCGGCAAGCAGGTAGCCGCCGCCGGACGACCTGCGCCGCGCGATGCGATCAGGATACGCCACCAGCAGCAGTCGCGAAACAGCGTCATCATCACCGGCATTGTCATCGTCGCGGGGTGATACGTCCATAATCCGTCCCAGCTGGCGTTCAACCCGTTCCACGTTTTTCAGAGCAGAAAGATCCATGCCACAACCAGTGCGCCCTGATGAACGCCAGCTTTTCAGAACCTCCAGACGATCGGCGATATCGGAACTGCTTACCGGCGGCAAGCTGCTGCCGGCACCTGCCCGGAACAGGTCACGCTCAGAAAGAAGCGCAGCAATCCGGCACCCGAGAGCAGGACAGCGAAGCTCCCGTGAACGGATCAGCAGGCGGCCGAGACGGGGATGAAGCGGCATTCGCACAACGTCACGTCCGGTAGCCGTGATCCGACCGACGGCATCAAACAGATCAAGCTCGACAAGTAGACGACGGGCCGCTTCCAACGCGGTCGCAGGAGGCGCATCCAGCCAGCCGAGCTGCATCGGATCAGTAACTCCCCAGGCCGCCAGTTCCAGTACCAGCTGCGAAAGATCGGTGACGCAGATCTCGGGTGGTGAGTGTGCTGCCATCGCGTTCAGCGTATGGGGAGAGTAGAGCCGATAGCAGACTCCTGTGGCGGTCCGCCCTGCCCTGCCGGCGCGCTGCTCAGCAGAGGCCCGCGATTCACGGACGGTAACCAGCCGGTTCAGCCCATTGCCCGGATCATACTGCAGCCGTCGGGACACTCCGCAATCAATAACGGTCCGGACACCTTCTATCGTCAGGCTTGTTTCGGCAATACTGGTAGCCAGTACAATCTTGCGCTGCGGCCCGGCCTGAATAGCCTTCTGCTGCTCGGCCATCGACAGGTCTCCATACAGCTGACAGACCACAACATCCCGGGTACTGACACCTGCTTCAGCCAACTGTGCTGCACAGGCGCGGATTTCGCCCGCACCGGGCAAAAACGCCAGGATATCCCCCCCGGTTTCACGCAGCGCCAGGGCAACCGCCGCGGCAACTCGCTCTGCAACCCGTGCATGCCCTTTGTCATCGAGGTATTTCATCTCAACGGTAAAGCAACGCCCTTCTGAACTGATCACCGGAGCATTGTCAAGCAGACGGGAAAGAGGCTGAAGATCAAGTGTCGCCGACATGACAAGGATTTTAAGCTCCGGCTGCAGCTGCTGCACCTCCCGGCAGAGTGCCAGACCGAGATCGGCATGGATGCTCCGTTCATGAAACTCGTCAAAAATGACCAGTGCTACACCGGTAAGCGCGGGATCACTCTGAATCCGTCGCGTCAAAATTCCTTCGGTTACCACCTCAATCCGTGTATCTTTGGACGTGCAGGAGTCAAAGCGGATGGAATAACCAACCGTCTGTCCGACCTCTTCGCCGAGACAGCGCGCCATCCAGCGGGCAGCGGACACCGCAGCAATCCGCCGCGGCTCCAGCATGATAATGCGTCCGGCTTCAGGGGGAATGGAATGTATAAGTGCCAGCGGGACGCGCGTGGTCTTGCCTGCCCCCGGCGGGGCATGCAGAATGATGTTCCGGTGAGAGTCGAACGAGTCGAGGAGAGCGGGCAGGATGTCGTCGATCGGAAGTCCGGTTATGGCGTGGTCTCGCAAATAAGCCAATGCGGCATGCCCGGCACCCCGTATCGAACCGACATCAGTCACAGTTTATGGCAGTCATGGCACGCGGTACGCGGATTTCTTGAGGTGTGACAGACACGGCAGTTTTTGTGGGCCCAGTCACGGCCGAATCCGGCAATTTTACCCGGCGCCTCGGCTCCATGGCACTTCGTGCAGTCTTTAATCGTTTCCTGGTGGAACTTGTGCGGGAATTCGACGCCGCGCTTCATTTTAATTACGTCATCTGCCGTGGCGGGACCTGCAGACGCAGCAAAAGCGAGCAGACTTGCGAACATAATTTTCTTCATGGATAAAACCTCCCTGAGTGATAGTACCTATAGATCAGCATTATACTAATTTTCTTCATTCATGGCGCCGGTCCGGTATCCCTGCAGATCGAGTGCCACATAGATAAAACCGGCCGCTTTTACCACAGAGACAATTTCGTTCCGCAGGATTCCGGTCGCCCGCTCAAACTCCTCTTCTCCCAGCTCAAGCCTGGCCACACTCCCATGATAGCGTACCCGCAACGTCCGGAATCCCAGACTCCGCAGCGATTCTTCAGCCAGACCAACCTGATCGACCCGCAGGGGTGTAATAGCGGTACCATAGGGAAAACGACTGGAGAGACAGGCAAAAGCGGGCTTGTCCCAGGTCGGCAACCCCATGTTACGGGAAAGGTCGCGGATCTCCTGCTTGGTAAAGCCGGCTTCCTCCAGCGGGCTGCGTACCTGCAGCTCTGCCGCCGCCGTCCGGCCGGGGCGGTGATCGCCGGCATCATCAACATTGGTGCCGTCCAGCACATAGGCAAGCCCTTCCTGATCGGCAATAACCTTCAATTTACCGAACAGCTCCTTCTTGCAGTAATAACAGCGATTGCGGGGATTATCGCGAAATTCAGGGATATCCAGTTCCTCTGAAACAATTACCAGATGCCGGCCGCCAATTAGTCCGACCAGCTCGCGTGCTTCATGTAACTCGCGTTCCGGATAGGTCTTCGACGTAGCAGTAACCGCCAGCGCCCGGTTACCCAAAACTTCAGCCGCAACGGCAAACAGCAGGGTCGAATCAACCCCGCCTGAAAACCCGATCACGCAGCCGCCCATGTCAGACAAAATTGAGCGGAGTACGGCTGTTTTTTCAGCAGGCAATCTGTTCATACTCATAACGATCCTTTCGGCTCAATTTCGAGCCGACTGCTGCAAAACTAAAAAACAATGGCCTGCGATATCATCACAAGCCACTGATTTTTTTACCATGCCGAACCGGGCGGAACACAAGTAATACCATCCCGGACAAGACACCTTATTTCTTTTTTTCCGCTTTTTTTATCTGCTTGTCAGCCTTCTTTTCCTTCGGAGTTTTGGCAGGTGCTTTCTTTTCCGCTTTTTTACTGTCTTCACCTTTGCTCATAATTGCCTCCTTCTCAATTCGGTTATGATGCAGATCCACTATAACGCATATGCGGACAGATATACCACAATTTGAAACAGAGTGAATAATTTATTACGGCGTGCTTTGATAACGGTTATTTCAAGTCGTCATTCCCGTAACTTGATAAACTCCCACACATATTGTAAAGTGCCTGCATGAAAATAAACAACCTCCTCATTCATCTTCAAAACAGCGTGGATGCCTTCTCTCTCAAGCCACGTCATGTTGATCAAATTCGCGCGTTCCTCCCGGAAACGCGTATTATTATCGCAGCTGATACCCGTGATTTCCTTGACAAGCTCCCGGAAGCCGATTGCGTTCTGGCCTGGGTATTCAAATCCGCCTGGTACGAACGCGCTCCCCGGCTGAATGCTCTGTTCACGCCGGCCGCCGGGCATGACTGGGTTGAAGCGGATCCGGCCGGCCGGGTAAAGTCGTTTTACGGCAGTTTCCACGGCCGAATCATGCGGGAAAGTCTTCTCGCGATCATGCTGCACTTCAACCGGCAGGTAGGGAAGTCTCTTGAAGATCAGAAAAACGTGGTCTGGGGCCGCCTCGATTACAACAGGAATGTCGCACTCTTCAGTCAGCGGGTTCTTATAGTCGGTTTTGGTGCGCTCGGGAAATCGATAGCCGGGCTGCTCAAAGCCTTCGGGGCGGAAATCACCGCCGTCAAGCGTACTACTACCGGATTAGAGGGAAATCCTGACGTTGACCGGATCATTACCTATGACCGGCTGGAGAAGGAACTCCCTCACGCTGATCACGTAGTCCTGGTCCTGCCGGGAGGGGTAGAAACTGACGGCATCTTTACCGCACACCATTTCAGCAGCATGAAACAGGGGGCATACTTGTACAATCTTGGGCGCGGCAACTGCTACCGGGAAGAAGATCTGCTTCGCGCACTCACTGCTGGTCCTCTTGCAGGTGCCGGCCTGGATGTCTTTGCCGTAGAACCGCTCGCCACTTCCTCACCACTCTGGAAGTTGCCGAATGTAGTAATTACGCCGCATTCCAGTGCCATCAGTCAGGAGTATATTGATCTTTTCATTCAGGAGTGGTTCGGGCTGCTTCTGAAAGAATATGGCGGATTAGTACCGTCTCCTTGAATGATTAATGAAAGTCCAGAAGCTGATTTTCCTGAGAGGTACTATTTGCCATGTTTTTTCGTTAGTTGCAGGGAAGCTGCCTATTTTTTAGCTTTTCAGAAATCAGACTGTTTTTGGCTTATTTGTTTACATACTGCAAATAACTATTGACATGACATTTCAGCTAGTTACAAGCCCTGTCTATTCTCTGTGCAAACCGATAAGACACTAGATTTCATGTGACATTTTTGAAACATATCCACAGAGTCCACAGGCTTATCAACATTTTTTGTTGATACTCTTTCACCCACGAAATTACAGTTACTTAGTCACATTTTAATCTTTCACAGTCGCTCATTCGTACAGGAATTTCAGCCATTTCTGGCTGGTTTCAGAAGTGTAATCGAGTGCAGGATCCGGTAGCGTTCTTCTCTATTTTGGTTATACTGTTACAGGGGTGATTGTTATGACATTTTTGAAAACGAGCGTATGGAATTGGTGGGATGTAGTGGTTCTGAAGTGGTGTTGCCTGTTTTTCGGTATGCTTGTCGGCGCTTTCTTCCATGAGTTTGTCATGGAGTATTTCTGGATAATCCTGCTGGCAGCATTCATACTGGCAATTAAATCGTCTTTTGTGTACTGGAAAGATTGACTGAAGATTACCAGCGGAGGGGAGCATGATTCAGTTTGTCAGCAGATTGGTGTTGACGTTAGTTATCTGCACTTCATTACAGGGGTGTACCTATCGTGCCTGGTACACCGGTTTTCAGGAGGAGCAAAAAAGGAAATGCTATGACAATCCCAGCCAGACCCAGATTCAGCAGTGTCTTGACAGGGTGAATATGAGCTATGACGAGTATGAAAAGAGCAGGCAGGATTCCAAAAAACAATCTCGATGAGTTAACAAGGATTCCGGGAGCTCAGAAGGTGGGACTGAATTACAACCGTTGCAGTGTACTCCTATAAAAATATTTTTCACAGACTGTTTTTTTTATTTTCGAGTGGTATAATCAAATCAGATGGAAAGCAGTACAGATCAACAAAAGGAGGGCTTACTTATTATGCAAGAAGAGACTCCACCTGAGTGGAACCAGACATAGGAATCACAAGTATTCCGATTCCCGCGTTTAAGTGAATCGGTATAAAACCTAAAAGGTAATCAAATATTGTAAAAAAAGAGAAGCCCACCGAATGATTCTGGTGGGCTTTTTATTTTTGCTGTTTTCTTGGGGTGGGATGTTCCTTCTTACCTTCTCTGCTCAAACTGAATCGCCACCAGTTTTCTAGACACTTCCGGTTTTTCAGGAATATAATTGATGATTACGCGAAAAAACAGCTTCAAAACTGACTCGATTCAACCCCCCTCAGCGAATAGCTGGTACTCCTCCCACCAGCGGAATCCTTTACAAGAACTCCGCATTCCACCAGACTGAGAATATCGCGTAACGCTGTGTCCTGGGAGCACTTCGCCAATGCTGCCCATTTGGATGAAGTCAGTTTGCCTTCAAAACCATCAAGAAGTTTGTTGAGCAGCAAACGCTGCCGGTCGTTAAACGATACCGTGGTGTGAGACTCCCAGAAACGGGCCTTGTTAGTCACGGTTGCCAGCGTTCCGGCTGCTTCGTCAATTGCCCTACCCAGACAGTCCAGGAACCACTCCAGCCATTTTGTTATCTCAAGTGTCCCTTTTTGAGTCTCTTCCAAACTACGATAATATACGTTTCGCTCCTGCCTGATCTGTAGCGACATGCTGTAAAACCGCTGACTGCTCTGCTCCGATCGGGCTAGCATCATGTCGGCGATAGCCCGCGCTATGCGACCGTTCCCGTCCTCAAAAGGGTGAATGGTTACGAACCAGAGATGAGCGATCCCGGCTCTCAATACGAGATCCATGCCGTCGTCACTATTGAACCAGTCGAAAAAGGCCGCCATTTCTTTTCCGATTCGTTCAGCAGCCGGTGCTTCGAAATGAACCCTCTCTCGACCAAATGGCCCAGAAATAACCTGCATCGGTCCGCCGACGTCATCCCGCCAGACGCCGACTTTGATTTTACCCAGACGGAGTTTGTTTTCGGGGAAGAGTAATGAGTGCCACCTGAAAAGCCTTTCTTTTGTCAGCGGCTGTGCATAGTTCCGGGTGGCGTCAAGGATCATCTCGACCACGCCGTCAACGTTTCTGTCAGCCGGGGCAAGAGCTCCGATGTCTATACCAAGATGCCGGGCAATGGAGGAGCGTACAAGTGACCTCTCGAGTATTTCACCCTCGATCTCGCTGGATTTCAGGACATCCAGCGTCAAGGTATTCAATACCGCTTCAGCCCGGGAAGAAAACCCCATGCTTTCCATACGCCCGATCAGGCGTCCCTGCCGGTGACGTACTACAGAAAGACGTTGCAGTAAGGCATCCTGACTCCAACGGAACTCAGGCCATTCAGTTAATGTATAAATATATTCCGGCATTCTCCGCACCTCATGCGGTGAATATAACTTATATTCACCGCATAGTCAAGTTGCCTGAATCAATGTGTATACCCACTCGTAGAGGCTTTCCGATGGCTATTTAGTTATAACCCAGGCATGAAATCACAAATATTAATTTCAGATAACCAGTTAAAAGTTCGGAGAGACGTCCAGAGATAAGCGTCGGTGAAACTACCCTGAAAAGTTCCCAGAAAACTACCCAGAAAATTCTGGAGCTGATCACTGGAAAGCCCAAAATCAGTCGTGCCGAGCTTGCCGCAGAAATCAGAATTACGGCAGACGGTATCAAGTATCATTTGGACTAAATGAGGAAGGAAGGGATGTTAAAGCGTGTCGGGCCGGATAAGCCAAGATCATTGTAGTCTATAGACTCTGGAGTACAACATACGGAGTATGAGTTATTAGCCAGCATTTTCTTTTGGTTCATCGTTTCGCACCTTCACGGCAACATCAATCCCGTAATTCAACTTCATCAGAGCATGCACGTCATGCTGCTTACTATATATGCTGTGCCCAGATGGCGGAACTGGTAACCTTTAGGTTGCAGGGACCTTCAGGTCCGGCTAAACACAAGGGGCTTTTACTATCATAGTACTTGCGTCAATATCTGCGTCAGCATTTTTTCAAGGTAAAAAGAAAGGGCACCATGGTAGTGGCGCCCTGAATAAAACTTAGCAATATCAGATAGTTAGTGGTGCCCGGAGCCGGAATCGAACCGGCACGGAGGTTAATCCGAGGGATTTTAAGTCCCTTGCGTCTACCAGTTCCGCCATCCGGGCACAGCAACCAGCAGGACGTAAATCAGCAGTTTACCCGTTCTTTAAGCTCTTTGCCGGTTTTGAAGAAAGGGGTCTTCTTGGAGGGGATGCGTACAACCTCTCCGCTTTTCGGGTTTCTCGCCTCACGACCGAGACGCTCGCGGATGGTAAAACTACCGAATCCGCGGATTTCAACCTTATCACCGGAAACAAGAGCTTCTTCAATTGAATCGAAAACAGTATTGACAACAATTTCCGATACCTTGAGATTCAGAATCCCGTGAGACAGAACAACTTTTTCAATAAGTTCACTTTTGGTCATACGCCCCTCTGGCACTACATAGAATTAATTTGACTTGTTATTCAAGCCCTGTTTCAGCAGATCACCAAACGTTGAAGTTGATCCTTCCTGTGAACCCATATACTGCGCGAATTCGGCTTTTTCAACAGCAACGTGCATCGATTTAATAGACAATGAAATACGGCGTTCTTTTGGATCGCAACTGAGGACAACCGCTTCAAGATTATCTCCAACAGCCGCAAATTCCTTTGCGGAGGCTACTTTTTCACGGGAAAGTTCAGACACATGAATCAAGCCCTCAATTCCCTCTTCCAGTTCAACGAATACTCCGAAATCTGTCAGGGAGGAAACTTTTCCGGTAAAGATGGCGCCGGCACGGTATTTATCCGGTGCAAGGCTCCATGGATCAGGCGCTAACTGTTTGATGCCAAGTGAAAGACGCTCGTTTTCAACATCAACTTTCAGAACAACCGCCTGCACAAGGCTCCCTTTTTCGTACACATCACCCGGATGTTTGATGCGCTTGGTCCAGGACATATCAGAGACATGCACCAGACCGTCGATGCCATCTTCAATACCGATAAACATACCGAAATCGGTCATGTTCTTGATCTGACCTTCGATTCTGGTGCCTGCGGGATATTTTTCAGCAATGGTCGCCCAAGGGTTTTCAGAAACCTGCTTGAGGCCCAGTGATATCTTACGGTTCCCCATGTCAATGCCGAGAATAACCGCTTCAACTTCATCACCGATATTCAGAAGATCGGCTGCGCGGCGAACCCGTTTTGTCCAGGACATTTCGGAAACGTGAATCAAGCCTTCGATACCTGTCTCTAATTCAACAAAAGCACCGTATTCCATCAGACTGACTACTTTGCCGCGAACACGATCGCCAATCGGAAATTTGGCAGGTACATCAAGCCAGGGGTCCGTCAAAGTCTGCTTGATACCGAGCGAAATTTTACCTTTGGCACGGTCAAACTTGAGAACTTTTGCGGTAATCTTCTGACCGGGCTTAAGAACATCAGTCGGCTTGCCAACTCTTCCCCAGGAAAGATCGGAGACATGAAGCAAGCCGTCTACGCCGCCTAAATCGACAAAAGCGCCATAGTCGGTAACATTTTTGATGGTGCCTTCGACGATCTGCCCTTCCTCGAGCTTCTCAAGAGTAATGTCGCGGATAGATGCCCGCTCATCTTCAAGAACCGCCCGACGGGACAGCACGATATTATCACGACGCTGATTGATCTTGATAACCTTGAACTTTGCTTTCAGCCCTGTGTAGCTGTCAGAGTCTGATGAAGGACGGATATCAACCTGTGAAGAGGGAAGGAACGCCTGAACTCCGCCAATATCTACAGTAAAACCACCATTTACCTTGCCGGTAATAGTGCCTTCAATGATGCCGCCTTCCTGACAGGCATCGCCGATTTTGTCCCAGACAGAAAGATAATCAGCTTTCTTTTTGGAAAGTACATATCCTTTTCTTCCCTCCTGACGGGTCATCAGAACGCGAATCTTGTCGCCGACTTGTACCGTCAGTTCACCTTCAGCATTCCGGAATTCGGCGATAGGTACGTGACCTTCGGATTTCAGGCCGATATCAACGAGGACCGTATCAACATCCACGCGCACTACAGTTCCCTCTATGATTTTATCCCGTTCGGGACGATCTTTTAAACTTTCAGTGAAAAGCGCTGCAAATT
>VFJW01000127.1 GCA_009885845.1 Geobacter sp. | reverse complement strand
GCATTTGCCAACAGTACGGGAAACCCCTCCCAAAGCCTGGTGTCCCGGCTCTTCACTACCTCTGCCAGCGTTTCGTTGACATCCAGTTCTTCACTCGGCTCGAACATCGGCAAGCCGAGCCTGCTCAAGCTCTTCATAAGTTTTGCGTCAGTCATACAGACCTCTCTTTTGCAGCAGCTCTAGGAAGTGCTGCATGTTCGGCCTCAGCCGCGCTTCCGCGACGTCAAAGCTGACCAGTTCGTTGAAGTGTCCCGCCAGCCGGTCAATGTCAAGATCTGCCCTGTGCGCCTCCGCCAGACTCAGGCAGTCATCGAAATCGACCCTGGTCCCACGCATCAGTTTGCTGGAGATAAGATCGTAGTCGTTCAAAATCCCGAGGTACAGATGAGAATATTCCTTGAGCGGACTGTTACCGGCTTTTTCCAGTGGAGACGTCAGCAGCTCTGTCGTGTAGATGAAATTGCCACGAAAAATATCAAACTGGAAAATCTCCCCGGCGCGCTTCCAGCCAAAACCGGTGACCGGCTCATACTCCAGCGCCCTAAGTTGCTTTATCAGATACTGGTGCTCCTGAATATTCGGGACCATGAAATCAACATCTTTGGTCGATGGCTTGACCCCAGACAAGGTCATGGCCGTCCCTCCACACGCGATCAAATGAACCTTGCGCTTGAGGAAACGGTTCCACTCTTCCAGAACGGTAAGAAGGTGATCTTTGTTCAGTCTGTATTCCATGCGTACTCTTTTATGTAATAAATTGTATCAAAAGGTACATTTAATTGTACATATACATACATGATGTGTTTTTGTCAAGCATGCGCTCTCAAATCACTGAGAATTCCAGGCTCACTATATAAATTCAAAAGGCGGCCAATCGGCCGCCTTTGTTGTCTCAATAATTGACATCCCCGGCTTCACTCGCTATACCAGACCTATGAACCGACTGATGATCCTGATAATCATATCACTGTTGCTGGCATTGCCGCTGACTGCTGCATCCACTGAGAAGTACGCACAGGAAACCGGGCGTGAATGCTCAACGTGTCATCTGGACCCGGCAGGCGGAGGGGAACTGAAACTCGCGGGCAAGGAGTTTGCCGCTTCCCGCGCCTCCACGACAGGCACGACTTCTTTGTCCGCCCCTGTCAGGGCGTTTCGCTTCGTGGTCGGGTATCTGCACCTGATTACCGCCTTTCTCTGGTTCGGTACCATTCTCTACGTCCATCTCGTGCTCAAACCGGCCTATGCCTCCAGCGGTCTGCCACGGGGCGAGATGCGGGTGGGTATCGTCTCCATGATCATTATGGGAATCACCGGGGTGATCTTGACCGGATTCCGGATTGGTTCACCGGAACTGATGCTCCAGTCCCGATTCGGCATTCTGCTGCTGGTTAAGATTTCCCTCTATCTGATCATGGTGGTCTCGGCCGCCTTTGTGATTGTCGTCATCGGACCGCGTCTGCGCAAAAATCGGGAAAAGGGTGTCACGCAGGTGTCCAGCGGCGACATGAACGCCGAGGAGTTGTCCCTGTGCGACGGCAAGGAGGGACGACCGGCCCTTTTTGCCTACGAGGGGCTGATCTACGATGCGGGCAACAGCACGTTATGGAAGCAGGGGAGTCACATGGGGCGGCACCAGGCCGGAAATGACCTGTCTGACGTGTTGTCGCAGGCGCCACACGACGCCGGGATGATGGATCGTCTGCCGGTCGTTGGCAGATTGGTGGCCGGCGTCACGCGCCCGGCGCCACTGCACGAGCGGGTATTCTACTTCATGGCCTATATGAACCTGGTGATCGTCTTCCTGATCGTGTTGATACTGGCGCTCTGGCGCTGGTGGTAACGAACCGGATTGCGAATTTCGGGGTAACCATAGTTGATTAGTTTTCAGCGCCCTTCTGCGTTAAGGGAAGTCATGTCGCCGACGCTTGGAAACGGGATGAGTTTGTCAAGAAAACCCAGGAATTATTCTCCTCATAAATGAAAAGCCCCGACTATTGCCGAGGCTTTCATTTTTTATTTTCAGGTTTTTGATAGTTGATAATGAAGATATTCTAGCTGCCGACGCCGACATCTTGGGGATGCAGGCTTGGAATAAGCTGTTGCTGCTGCGTGCAGACACTTATAAAAAGGCGGGCTATCAGGTCATGCATGATAATTGTTCTTGTATTGCCACTCCGTTCAAACTCGGACTTGATGCTCTTCTTCAGCTTGTTGTCACCACTAACTTCTACGAGGATATCAATACCCCCCCCCTTCATAACCAATTCCATAGGATCTGTAGTTGTGAATATACCTTTGGCAGCAGCAAGTTTTATCCCTTCCGCGTTTGAGTCCAAATCAGCAACGCCGACTATTTCAACATAGGCGTACTTTAAGAGTTCCTTGAGAAGAGGTGTTCCGGTTCTTCCGCCACCAATGATAGCCACACTAATTTTATCTGACATTACTTTCCCCCCCTTTAGATATGTATTCATTAGTAAAATCCGGATTACCGGTTAAAAGAACAGGAATTTGCCTCTTTTTATGGAGGAAAATACACCCGGTGCGGGGTAGTGTCAACGCAATTTCGGAGTGGAATAATTATGGCCACTCTCAATTTTTCTGAAAGACCTCTTCTTTTGGCTTTTAAGGAATGTTTGAGGGAGTCCGAGACAGAAAGCCACTCCCTGAATCAGCCTAATCTTCTCCTTCATCTCCTGCATTCAGGTCCGTATGACGAAATCCTTTATGGCTCTTATTATCAATCCACGGAATGCAGGTCATTGTAAGCAGCACGACAATTAGAATCAGCATAGTTGTTGCCATGGTACACCCCCTTTTCTCCAATCAGCCCTACCTGAAGCTGATGTGGCTTTCTACATTTAGATTATAGTCCTTCTCCCGGTAGAAAAACTATCAGATTATTTATCTCGAAGATGCCCACGACTGCCATCTCATTCTCTCATTCTCTCATTCTCTCAATCCTCAACCAGACGGCAAAGCGCTTCAATCAGCTCTGTTACGCCTACAGCCTCATGGTCAACCTGACCCGCATGAATTCCCGTGTCATGCCTCTCGCGTTTTTCAAGCGATAGTATTACAATTAGTCATGAAGTACATAGTATCGGAGGTGGCTGGGATGGTAAGATATAACTCATAATACCGGGATCAAGTACCCGGCTGCGCTCTATGGCAAGTTCTCCGGAGCAGACGGCATGGCGCACCCTGAAGCGCAGAAAATGCCGTTTGCCGGGTGGTGAAAATGATTTCACGTACCTTCATAATAGGCGATGTCCACGGTTGTGCAGCGACGTTGCGACGGCTTGTCACAGAGCTGATCCAGCCTCTGCCCGGCGACCATATCTATCTGCTGGGTGATCTGATTGACCGCGGCCCTGACAGCAAGGGGGTGCTGGACTTTATATTCGAACTAACTGAGTCGGGTATCGATATCAGAAGCATTCGCGGGAATCACGAAGATATGCTCCTGAAAAGCGGCATCGACAAAAATAACTTTGATACATGGATCTCTAATGGCGGCCAGGCCACCCTGGACAGCTTCGGTGTCACACGGCCCGCCGATATTCCCCCGCGCTACCGTGACTTTCTGGCCCTTCTCCCGTTCTTTTTCATTCTCGATGACTTCATTATTGTCCATGCCGGTTTCGATTTCGACCTGACCTATCCTTTTGACGACACCGATGCCATGCTCTGGACCCGCTCCAGCGATGTTGATCTCAGGCGTACGGTCGGCCGCAGACTTATCTGCGGACATACTCAGGTCACACGCAGAGAGATGGAAGCATCACTTACCAGAAACAAGATCATGCTCGATAACGGCTGCGTCTTCGGCTCATTGCCGGAGAGCGGCAATCTGGCGGCATTGGATCTGGAGAATATGAAGATTATCCTGCAACCTAATATTGATATTCAACCGGAAGGGTAATCAGGGTCACACTGGTACTCAGCTCCGCAGTTGATGCAAATAACTCCTGATTCGCTTCGCATTGGTCCCCACATCGCTTTTTCCCACCCGTGACACCGAGCGTACATCAATCAGGCGACCTCTGTGCGACCTCTGGGGTCATGCTTAACTTTCAGGCTTTCTTATCAAGCTGCAGAGACTCAATACATGATTCAAAAGGCGGTCAATCGAACGCCGTAACGTTAAGCGGTTGAGTAACAATTTCAGGTTATTGCCAATGTCCAATTGCGTTGACCTGAAAAGCGTGTAGACTTACTTCATGATCCGCTTCGCTACCTTCACCATATTCTGCGCCGTTGTCCTGCTGCTCATTGCAAACACGCCGGTTACGGCGGCAAGGAAGTGTCCGCCGACGCCGTGGGACGAAATCGGCCCGTTTTATCGACCAGGTGCTCCAATGCGCAGTAAAATCGGCAGCGGTTATATCCTTTCGGGTACTGTTCGCTCCGCCGTGGATTGCCGACCCCTCCCGGGCGCCCGCATCGAATTCTGGCAGGTAAATTCTTCCGGAGTCTACGACGACGCACACCGGGCCACGATCATTGCCGACCATCTGGGACGCTACCGTCTGGAAACTGACTTCCCTGCGCCGTATGGCCAGCGGCCTCCCCATATCCACATCCTGGTTGACATGCGTGGTTTTTCCGGGCTGATCAGCCAGAATTACCCGAAACGTAACAGACGGAGCGCTGCCCTGGATCTGGTATTATCACCGGAATAAGCTGAGAGCATCTACGAATGCTATCTGTGGAATGAAAAATTCCGTTAATTTCTGAGGCAGCAGGTTTGATTCAAAGGGCGGCCAGGTGGTCGCCTTTAACTGACTCATGCCCCTCGAATTTTGCAGGAGATACTACTATAATCAATCATGACTACATAGTACTGGAGGTGGTTGACATGGTAGACATTTTTATCGTATCGGGATCAAGTCCCCTGCAGCTCAGGTATATAGTGCCATAACCTCCCTGGAGGGCCTGGCCCACTGGTGGACCGAGGACGTTCTTGGATAGGCTCAGGTCGGAGGAAAGATCAAATTCCACTTTCGAACAAAAACAGGCGAGCTTCTGGGCGGGATGGTTATGGAAGTGCAAGAGCTGGACAAAAATAAAGTTGTTAGGGGCCGGAGGAATGGGTTGGGACTGACATCACATTCAAACCAGCTTAGATGGTAATGTGAGTATTACATCACTTCGCTTTTCCCGTGCATTGAGATCTCCATGTTGTGAATCGTAGGAAGGTGCGGTTTTCCTCTTTTCTTCCAAGAGACTGTGCTGAGCTTTCCTTATCGGATCAACACCTATTGTGACCCACCCTGTTGAACGAAAAAACTTTGTAATCTTACCTGAAATGATAAATTCTTCGATCTGCGTTTTTTTGAGCACACCAACAGTGTTGTTTCCGAAAAGTACGCTGATAAGCATGACACATCCCCCCTGGAAATACCCCATTCCAAAAATGGTAAGAATTCTTGCAGGGATATTATAAGGAAGCCAGACTGAGGTGCACAAATCAGCCTGACTTCCCTGGTTTAGCCTGCTCTCAAATTGAACACCGAGAGACAGGATGCGTGCTGTAACATTATTCTAACCGATATGCATGCCGTTAACTTGCTGATCGAGCTTGCATTACGGGGCGGTAATGGTATTTGCGATTAAGGTAACCGCGGTTTGTGCCAACGCCCTGCCGCTCAGAGTTGCGCCAGTATTCATCGAGATCAGCGTTTGACTCAATATGATTCCCTTGACGTCAGCCGTCGTTCCAAGTGTCGCTTTGCCGGATACCTGCCAGAATATGTTCTTGGCCTGTGCTCCGCCTTTCAGGGTAACTATGGCGCCGTTGTTCACAACCATATCGCCGGCCATCTGTAAGATCCAGATATCGTTTGGTCCACCAGCAAGAGTAACTCCATTTGTGATTGAAACTCCTGTGGACCATTTGTAGAGGCCGGGAAGAAGTGTCATCCCGCTGATATCTCCGCCGCCCAGTTCAGTGTAATTAGGTGATACTCTTCCGGCGGCGTCAGTGAATGCAGTTTCCATATCGCCAATAGCGGTGGTCATTTTAGTAGGAGTAGGCGGAGCATAGTCGGCTGCGTATATTTTCCCGGTCACTAAAGACGAGGTAGAAAATGTATTCGTGGAATCCGCGATCAGTCCAAAACCGGTCATGGAAGTTGCGGCGATAGGACTAACGCCAATACTGCCAACAATTGCGGTGGTTCCGGTAGTCGTGATTCCTGTTTTTGTCAGGAGCACAAAACTACCGGCAGTGCCTAGATTTACTGCCTTGGGGCCTGCCGCGCTTGTATCAGCGGTTGGAGTACGGTCATTATCATCACTGTCGCGATGCGAGCCGGCTAAGGCAGGCAGACTGCACATAAAAACACTCATAACCAACATCGATAAAAGATAAGCTTTCCGTCCGATAAAACTTTTCATAAATTCTCCTTTTGGATAAATGTTAATGGCATTTGTGAATTACTAACCTTCTGATACGCATTGCTTTCAATTTTTCACCTCCCTCAAATCAACGTTGATATCGATCGTCCTGTTGCATCCCCTCCACAAAATTCCAAGATCTTGCATTCGAGTGAGACAGACAACGTATATAGTAAGAGCAAGCAGCCTGCCAATCAGCATAAAGAAATGAGATAGTTGTAATAGGCAATAATAACAAGGCATTAGGCTGTAATGCGGAAACTGCGAGGTGTCTGAAATGACCTGTCTGCCCTCAACTTTCTGCGGAAACCTCAAAAAGTTGAGGAACTGAGTATGGGTGAGGAATTCCGGGCCACCAAGAAGAAATGCAAAAAGCGGCTGGCATGGTGAATTAAAAAGGCGGCCAATCGGCCGCCTTTACTGTTTACGAAGCACTATTTTGAGATTAATTACAGCTTCACATCCAGCTCATTCTGAGTAAGCTGCTCACGATCCTGCTTCTTCCTGATCAGGACCAGTTCGGAACTGCGTGTTTTCATGACGGCCGGCGGCTTGCGGTGCGAGTTGTAGTTTTCCGGCGACATACTCTCGGAATAGGCTCCGGTGCCGCCGATGACAACATAGTCGCCGATTTCCGGTTCAGAAATCAGCACCGGCACGATGTTGCCGTCATTGTCCAGACGCACCGAATCGCCGCTTTCGCAACAGCGCCCCACGATCCCGAACGACTTTAACGCGGCCGTGGGTTTACAGTCATACTCACTGGAAAGCAGCGTGCCGTCCTGCCGTACGATGGCAATGGGATGCTCGGAGCCGTACAGCAGCGGGCGCGTCAGCAGTTCCATGCCGCCGTCGACGATCAGGAAGTTAAGCTCGTTGGTCAGCTTCTTGTCGATAATGCGTGTGATGATATGGCCTGAGTTGGCCACCACAAAAGTGCCCGGCTCAATCTCCATCTGCAGTTCGCGGCCGGTTGCCTCCTTGAATTCCTGTACCCGCTGCGCAGCATACGCTCCCAGCGACGCGATGTCGGCCTGTTTTTCCCCCGGCATCCGGGCGACCTTGAGGCCGCCGCCGAAACTGACGGTGGTGGCATCCGGGAAATAAGACTTCACAAAGCCCAGTTCACGGTCGATATTCTGGCGCCATTTATCCGGGTCGCCCCCTGAGCCGATGTGGACATGGACCTGGGTAAAGCGCAGTCCCAGTTTGTCAGCCATGGCCTTTACCGTGGGGACATCGTTCAAGTGTACGCCGAAGCAGGAGTATTCGCTGCCGGTATCGCGGGTGGCACTTTCGCCTCCGCCGGTGGCTCCCGGATGTACCCTCATGGAGAGGTCCAGGTTGATGCTTTTGGCAAATTCGGCAATCAGTTGAAACTGGGTCGTGGAGCAGACGTTGTACTTCAGTCCGGCGCGGATCATCTCCTCAAGCTCTTCGCGCTCCTCACCGGAAGGAACCTCCTGCGTCGTCAGCATCATCCGGGCATACGGAACCCCTGCTGCAAAAGCACGGGCCGCTTCATTAATTGACGAGCAATCCAGATCCAGTCCTTTATTGGTGACGACACGCAACACGGTACGGTCCGAGTTCGCCTTCATAGCGTACCGTACATGCAAACCGAATGCATTCGGCATGTCCAGCAACTGCTGGCAACTGTTTTCAATGTATGCCTGATCATGCAGATAGACCGGCGTTCCCCACTGCTGAGCTATTTTCGGGATGAGCGTTGCGTCCAGTCTGGTCGGACCGAAGTGTTTCATTGTCATGCGTTCAACCTCACAATTTTGATATGAACCCGCATTCCCGGATATCTTGTGGATAAAGTGAAGAGGGTTGCTCATATATGTAGCATTTTCGACCGGCACGGCGCAACATCTCTCTGAAGTTTATTGCAGAGCGTTTATGCTCATGTCTCCACCTAAATACACCTGAAAACGATTCGCACACTGCACCCTCCCCATTAAAAGGATTCTGTTACGAACTAAAACGGTAAAAGGCAGCCATTCAGGCTGCCTTTCACCGTTCGACTATATACTCACTTGCAGGCTTCCAAGTAAGCAGGATTTATCTGCCAAAGCGCCAGTGCTGCTCCGGTCGGATCAGTAATAACACTGAACCATCCCATACCGGGAATCTCGGGAACCCCCTTGCAGACTGTTGCTCCGAGGCTTCGAGCCTTTTCGGTGGTGACGGACACATCATCGACCAGCACATATGCCATCCAGCAAGAGGGAGAATCGGGCTGAACCGTCTTCATAATGCCGCCGCCGGTCCCCTCTCCAACATCGATCATTGTGTAGCCCATTCCCGGTACGTCTTCAAGTTTCCAATCGAACAATCCTGAGTAAAACTCCTTGGCCTTGCCCACATCTGTGGTTGCCAATTCAACATGCACAAATGGATTTGCCATGACACATCCTCCCTTCTGACTGCAATCAGAGTTCTTTCTGTGTAAGCGTTTTCGTTACGGAGCTACAACGAACCAGACGTTATTAACTCCCTGTCCTGCAATATCTCCGGCATTTTTATCCTTAAAGAAGTAATAAAGCGGCAATCCTTTATACGCAGTCTGTTTGCTGCCATCCGCCCGGATAAATGTCCCGAAATCGGCAACTTGCAACTCCGCAGGAACGGTCACGTTTTCAGCAGCGAAAAGCGGCCATTTTTCAACACAGGGACCGGAGCAGGCACTCACCCCGGCGGTGTCCTTTTTGAACAGGTACAATGTCATTCCCTTTTCATCGGTCAGATAATTACCGATTCCATCTTTGGTCCTGATTTCGACGGTAGCAGCCGCAGCCAAGGTTGAAAACAGAAAAACAGAAACAACAACTCCACACACCCGGCGTAATATATTTTTTATTGTTTTCATGATCATACCCTCCTGAGTTCGTTCGTTATGATTTTATTTTATTCTCTCTGGAGAACATGTGTCAATTGCAAAATGGACTAAAACTGTCTTGTTTTGCTCGGATAAATTTCATGATTAAATACGAGCTGTTGAGTGCATGTCATGTGTAATTTGTGACAATTTTTTCCGCACTACATACTATTTATAACATTCCGGGAACAACGTGTATAAATTCAAAAGGCGGCCAATCGGCCGCCTTTTCGTCTTTGGATCACACATTATATCCGCCACAGCACCTCATCCGGAATGATTCCAGGGATGCGTTTGCATCCGCTTCAGGCGGCTTTCTTCTTCTGGTGAAACTGCCCGGCGGTATTAAGTGCTATTGCGGCGTGGTTAGCAAGAAGTGCGATAAACTCGCATTCAGTATCAGTGAATGACGTGCCTCCTTTTTTGCCGAAGATATTCACGACACCAGCCACCTTGTCCTTGATCCGGAGCGGGAAAGAGATGCTTCCCTGAGCGATTAACAGGTCGCCGTTCTGGTCCTCTTCCGTAATATGACGGGTGTATTTTGAGGCATCTTTTGCGTCGATTCTCAACGGTTTGTTCCGTGATGCGACCAATCCGGATATGCCGCGATCACAGGGCAATTTGAATTCTTTGACCGTCTCAAGGCTGATGCCAACACTGATCTTCATGAAAAAGTTGCTGCCGGACTTGTCCAGAAGGAGGAGATACCCCTGTTGCGCATCAAGATGCTCTACCGCTTTTTCAACAAGGATACGGAGGATACTGCTGGCCTCCGTAGTAGAGGAAATAAGGCTGCAGAGCCGAGTTGCTGTTTTCATCATATCCAGCATTTCCTGCAACTGCCTGTTTTTTACCGAGAGGTCTGTAACAAGGTGCTCATTTAACTGCTGAAGCCCTTTTTTCTCAAGGGCACGCTTTACGGCGTTGGAAAGGATATTCTCATCGTCTATCGGCTTCACCAGATAGTCGTAAGCCCCCAGACGGAGCGCCCTGATCGTGGTATATGAAGAAGATGTACTCGAAATGACAATAACGTCGATGTACGGCTTGCTGTCCTTCATGATCTTGAGCATGTTGAGGCCGCTCATTCCGGGAAGTATGATATCGGCAAGTACCAGGTCGAATTCCTTTTCCTGAAATACTTCCAGAGCATCTTCGGCGGATTCGCACAGGGTTACGAGAAATCCATTCTTGACAAGCTGGTCGCCCATGACTTTCAGGATCATCGGTGAATCATCAACTAAAAGGATGTGTGGCATCTCAGTTTTCACAGAAATGGTCTCCCCGCCGCCGTTTGATTTAATCAGAGTAGGGGATTATAGCCAAATAAAGTGAAAAAGCAACGGAAGACACAAGTAAGTGCAGAATCTTTGATTGTGGAAGTATTACGTGTGATAGTGTATAAAAATCGCGACAATCAAGGTGACATTGTATTTACGCCAACACAGAGAAAGGACTTTTATGAAACAACTCTGCAGGTTAACCATCTCTCTCTGCCTGATGCTTCTTTTCAGTGACCAGGTCATGGCACAGCATACCGGCCCCTATATCGGCGCATTTCTTGGGGGCAATTCACTGATGAACGGACAAAACTCTGATAATCTGAATAATTTCAGCCTCCAGTTCGATCCGGCTTTGCAAGGAAGCGTCGTCCTTGGCTGGGATATTTTACCGGGTACGAAAGCGGGAGAGGGGCGGATCGAGCTTGAATACACCCGGCGTAGTAACCCGCTCGACAAGGTAAATCTCTCTACAGGAACTTTCACCGGAGGGGGGGATATAACAGCAGAAAGTCTGATTTTTAACTTTATCGGCGTATTCCATGACAAAAAAAGCTGGGCACCGTATTTTGGAGCCGGCATTGGTGTCGCCCGCTTGGAAGCCTCTCAGTTGACGGAGGCCGGTACACCACTGGTCTCCGGCAAAGATATTGTCCTTGCGTATCAGTTTGGTATCGGAATTGATTTTTCATTGACAGAATTCCTT
The DNA here is from genome assembly GCA_009885845.1 of Geobacter sp. Lineage (GTDB taxonomy): Bacteria > Desulfobacterota > Desulfuromonadia > Geobacterales > Pseudopelobacteraceae > JACRCG01. The sequence continues at coordinate 1,357 of VFJW01000127.1, read as the reverse complement.
AATCTCGATCTCGGCTACCGCTTTTTCAGCAGCACTCGTCCCGAATTTAGTGAAGCCAGCGGAACAAAGTTCAAAATGGACTATCGCAGTCACAGTGCCGTTCTTGGCGTGCGAGTGGGATTCTAATCGCTATTAATAGTCACCTTTTTGCGAATACACCGTGCTGAGAGGTCCCGGCATGTCCGGCACCTGAGGAAATAATTTGTGTCACCCCTGGCTCAACGTATAAAAAATATATTCTCCTTCACAGCAGGTGTTTTTCTGCTCTTTTTGCTGACTTCATTGTCCTCTGCACAGGAAAATTTTGCCACCTATCCCCCCCTGCCGACCGGCTATTCCTCAATACGGGTCTTTGACAGTCAGAGCCGGTTTGTTGGACGTATTCTGCCGGAGAAGAGATACTGGGTCACCATAGACCGCATCCCCGAGTTTTTACAAAAAGCTGTGGTGGCAGTGGAGGACGCCCGCTTTTATGAACATAGCGGCATAGATATTCGTGGAATCGCCCGGGCTCTGGTAAAGGATGTGGTCAAACGGAGAATGGCTGAAGGCGGATCGACCATAACCCAGCAACTAATTAAAAACCGGTATCTGTCCAGTGAGAAGACTATTGAACGGAAGTTCGATGAAGCCCGCATGGCTATCGAGTTTGAACAGAAATACAACAAGAAACAGATTCTTGAAATGTATTTCAATGAAATCTATTACGGCAACGGGGCCTGGGGTGTTGCCCAGGCCGCCCGGCTCTATTTTGATAAAAACCCGGAAGAGTTGACCGAAGCCGAATGTGCCCAGTTAGCAGGCGTGCAGAAAAATCCGTCCCGCTACAATCCGCTCGGGAAACCGGCCAATGTCACAGGTCGGCGCGATATAGTTCTCAAACGGATGGAAGATCTGGGAATGATCTCTTCCGGGCAAAGACATAAGCTGCGGGCCAACCCGGCTTCTGTTGTCAAGCCCGGGCAGGGTTTGCAGTACCTTGCACATATCAGGAACAAACTGATCGAACGCTACGGAGCTGAAATTATCGAACAGGGCGGACTGGAAGTGACCGCTGCTCTTGATCTGAACCTGCAAAAACAGGCAGAGCAGGCGTTAAGCGAAGGAGTTAAAAAGATTTCCCCGCAGCTGCAGGGTGCACTTATCTGCCTGGATACCGCATCTGGTGACCTTCTGGCAGCCGTCGGAGGGGTTGATGCAATCCAGACCGCCTACAACCGTGCCTTCGTTGCCAAACGTCAACCCGGATCGGCCATCAAGCCGCTTATATATGCTGCGGCGCTGGAGAGAGGCTATACCGCCGGGAGTATCTTTGATGACACGCCTGCAGAGTATAACCGGGGGAATGGAGAAATCT
>VFJW01000107.1 GCA_009885845.1 Geobacter sp. | reverse complement strand
CGCTCCTTCTGCTCTTCAAGACGTTTTTTCAGAGTTTCCATCAGTTTATCCAGGCCCCCCATGGCCTGAATCTGCTGTTTTTCTTCTTCGGTGAGAAAACGCTCCGCCAGTTTGCGCAGCCACTCCTCGGGAATCTCCTGATTCAGGTCTTCAACTGAAACAGTCATCCCCTTGAAATACTCCATGAAAACCCGGTCAAACTTGTCGAAATGGGTCTCATCCTTCACCATGCAGAGCCGCGCCAGATAATAAAAATTCTCGGCACTGCCGAAGGCCAGATGCTTCTGCATGGCTTCAAGCAGCGTGAGAAATTCCATGATACTGACCGGAATACCGGCTTTGCGCAGCTGCTGAAAAAAATCAGTCAACATCGACGGGCCTCAGTAACCGGCCGCAGAACGCCGTGATGAACCAAAGAGAAGCAGATCAAGTTCGTTTTTGAGCAGGGCACCGTGCAGAGGAGGAATCTGTCGCGCGGTGCGGCTGTTTTTCAAATGCTCCGGCCCGATTTTTTCCGCAAGGAGGATTTTCAGCCAGTCAAGCAGTTCGGAGGTCGATGGTTTTTTCTTCAATCCCGGTATATCCCTGACTCCCAGAAAGACCTCCAATGCCTCTCTCACCAGGGAGGACTGAATATCGGGATAGTGAACCGCAACGATCTGCTCGAGGGTTTCCCGGTCAGGAAAGCGGATGAAGTGGAAAAAGCAGCGCCGCAGGAAGGCATCGGGAAGTTCTTTTTCATTGTTGCTGGTAATAATGATTATGGGGCGGTGTTTGGCCTGCACTACCTGCTGTGTTTCGTAGACATAAAATTCCATACGATCGAGCTCGCGCAGCAGGTCGTTGGGAAACTCGATATCAGCCTTGTCGACTTCGTCGATGAGAACAACTGCCTGACAGTCGGAATCGAAGGCCTCCCACAGCTTCCCCTTAACGATGTAGTTGGAGATAGCGTGCACCCGGGGATCTCCCAACTGGGAGTCGCGCAGCCGGGAAACCGCATCATATTCGTACAGCCCCTGTTGCGCCTTGGTGGAGGACTTGATGTGCCACTGAAAGAGCGGCTTGCCAAGAGCCCGCGCCACCTCTTCGGCCAGCATGGTCTTTCCCGTGCCCGGCTCCCCTTTTATCAACAGGGGACGTTCGAGTACGATGGCGGAATTGACCGCCAGCATCAGATCATCAGTAGCAATATACGAATCAGTTCCGGTAAATTTCATTGGTACTCTCCTGGGTCGGGCATGATGTTCAGTCATGTGCATGGTGATTTTGTTCGATAGAGCGGTGGGTGAGAATAAATTATCTGCCTCCCAAAGCATCTCTGCATTTCTATTTTTCGATAATACGGGCTGCCTTGCGCCATTGCAGCATATGTCCGTCAAGGAGTGTCACATTCAGGTATCCGAAGGCGGTAAGAATCTTGTACGCCATTTGGGCACGAGGACCCTGTTCGCAGGTAACCACCAATTCGGCGGTTTTGTCATCCGGCAGCTTTGCGATTTTAAATATTATTTTCCAGTTCGGCGCATGAATGGCTCCGGGAATATGTCCACCCTTATACTCGTAGTCGCTCCGGACATCAATAACAGTCGGTGGATTTGGCAATTTTAGTCGTCTGGCTAATTCTCCGGCTTTCACAGTAGCTCCTCAAAAAGAATTTAGAAGTCTTTAAAAGATGTAACGAGTTTCGATGGCGCTGGCAATATAATAAATCTGATTTAAAAATACGGATACGCAAATCGGAATAATAGATCCTTTCTCTTTGACGTTTCCCCCCGCATTGTGTTATCACTTAACAAGAAGTGTAATCACTGGAGGCACGACATGATCAGAACTCAAATTCAACTGCCCGAGCAACAGGTGTCCGTCCTTAAGCAGCTTGCCGCGCTGCAACACACCTCGATGGCGGAGCTGATACGAAGGGCGGTTGATATGTTCACAGCGTCATCTGATTCGGGGAACATTCAGGAACGCAGGCAACGGGCGCTGGCCGCAAGCGGGCAGTTCCGCTCCGGAAACGGTGACTTGTCTGCCAGACATGACGATTATCTTGCCGAGGCATACAAATGAGCGGCATCTTCATCGACACATCGGCTTTTCTTGCCGTCCTCGACGCGGATGACGAATATCACACCAAGGCGAAAAGAGCGTGGGAGGAAATACTTTCATCAGGTCGCCCGATGATAACCAGTAACTACATTCTGGTGGAAACTTCTGCCCTCGTGCAGAATCGGCTGGGACTACAGGCCACCAGGGTTTTCCAGGAAGACATAGTGCCTCTACTCACTATCCGGTGGGTGGATTCAGCAATTCATTCCGCTGCAACCAGCGCCTTGCTTGCTGCAAACAGAAAGAAGCTCAGCCTCGTGGACTGCGTCTCATTCGAGGTCATGCGGCATAGTTTGATAAAATGTGCTTTTACCTTTGACCGCCACTTCAAAGAGCAGGGATTTGACTCTGTTCCGAATAAATAAGGCGCCAGAAAAAAGGGCCGCGTATCAACTCCGGACAATTTCAGATTTGACACGCGCCCCCATTAGTTCTCTTACAAAGCCGGAACCGATCAGGCTAAGCCCGACACGCCGCTAATTTTTTTCAACTCCCTCCAGCATCCCTTTGATCACGCTCAAAACCAGTTTTCTCTTTTCCTTGTCCATACGGCGAATCCTGCCAACCATCTCTACCAATCCCTGCTCCAGCTCCCGGTCCAGATTTTCTGCGGGAAGATGCAGGAGATCCGAAAATTCCACCTCCAGCGCGCACGCTATGGTGTAAAAGCTGAAGATGGAAGCATTTACCCTGCCTCGCGGAGCTGGCCGAAAAAAACAATCGCATGGCGCTTCAGAATCTCTTCCGTCTCCAGTTTCTAAAAGCTCACACCGATGTCATCCTGCATTGCTCGGTGGGGCTTGGCAAAACACATATTGCCTCTGCTCTTGGCTATACGGCCTATCTCGCCGGTAAATCTGTTCTGTTTGCAACGGCAGTCGACGCAATCAAAACCCTTGCAGCGGCGCAGGTGGCCAGTAAACTAAAGGTGGAACTCAAAAAGTATCTATCACCACAAATACTGATTCTCGATGAACTTGGCTATCTGCCGATTGACAAACATGGTGCCGATTTGCTCTTCCAGGTTATAAGTCAACGCTACGAACGTGGCTCCACAATAATCACATCAAACCGTGTGCCTTCAAACAGTGGCCGAAAATATTCATCAACGACAGCACCCTTACGTCGGCGATTCTCGACCGACTGCAGCATCACGCTGAAACACAGCTCATTGAAGGAAAAAGCTACCGCATGAGAGATCAAGTAAAAGCATAAAAACAGCCCGCCGGCTTCGGGGAAAAACCGAAGCCGACGGGCTGTTGTCACAACATTTTTAAAGTGCCATGTTTACTGCATTTTCACGGAACCGCTGATAAGTGTTACATGGTACTAATTGGTTGTTAGATTTACTTGATAAGTAAATGTTTTTCCAGTTTCGGTTATTGTAAATTTGTATGTCAAACTCACCGTGCTGCCATGCGTGAGAGGCGATACGAGAGAGAATGAAACTGGAGTTCCAGCAGATATTTTTTGTCCATTAGTTAAGTTAACGAAATAAGGAATTACCTTGCCTGTACCGTCAATGGCAGAGAGATTGCTTACTGTAAAATTTGCACCTGTTGCCGTCAGTTTAAAAATGTCAACTGTTGCAGTTGTTGGAGTTGGAATGCCTGAGACTGATTGAGTTGAATTTGAAATTATACTGTAAGGCATTGAAAGATTAGTCGTTGTCCCAAAAAAAGAATCGGTTTGGGATAACTGCAAAGAAGGATCTACAGCAGTTATAGTTACAGATTTAGGTGCACTACTAACCTTTCCGTCATTGACTACCAAGTTCAAAACATAGGTGCCCGCAACGTCGGCCGTGAATGTTGGTTTGACGCTGGTTGCACTTGACAGTGTCGCACCGCTTCCAGCTGGCTTGGAAGTAAAAGACCAATTGTAGGTCAACAGGTCGCCATTCGCATCACTGCTGGCACTTCCATCAAGTGTCACAACAGAGCCAGTAACTATACTTTGGGCTGTTCCCGCATTTGCAACAGGTGCTGCATTTGCAACAGAAGCCGTTATTGTAACGGTAGCTGCGGTACTACCGACCTTTCCGTCATTGACTACCAAGTTCAAAACATAGGTGCCTGCAACGTCAGCCGTGAATGTTGGTTTGACGCTGGTTGCACTTGACAGTGTCGCACTGCTTCCAACTGGCTTGGAAGTAAAAGACCAATTGTAGGTCAACAGGTCGCCATTTGCATCACTGCTGGCACTTCCATCAAGTGTCACAACAGCACCGATGAGAACACTCTGAACTGCTCCAGCATTTGCGACTGGCGCTAAATTGGTTCCGACAGATAAAGTTGGCGAATTTGCATCACCACCGCCACCACAACCTGCCAAGCTAAATACCGCAACAATACACAACCCAACCAAAAAACTATTTCGCATCTTATCCCCCCGTTGGCTCCGAGAACACAGATAATCACAGACAGAGCTTTTGTATGTGGTTAATTTATACGTCATTATTGACGTACTAATATTTTAAAAACATGTTTGCAAGCGTTAATTACGTTCTTTTATGCGTATTGTCAATTTAATTACGTCAATTGATGCGTTCACATTCCGGCGCTTCCCCGTCACAACTATTGTCGGGAGGAATCATGAGTAATGCAACGGTATTATTTGGTCGGCGGATTAAGGAATTGCGGAAAATCAGGGGGCTGTCTCAAGAGCAGCTTGGGGAGCAGATTGGAATAGATCAAAAACATATGAGCAAGATAGAGCTTGGGAAAAGCTATCCCTCATTGGATCGCTTAATGCGAATTACCGAAGTCTTGAACGTACCACTGCCCACATTATTCGAGTTTGGACATTTAAACACTGCACCGGAGAGGGCACAACGGGTGGAGGAGACTCTACAAAAGTTGGCAGAAAAAGACCAGCAGATTATATTTAGAATTGTAAACGCGTTTTTAGAGAGTTGCAATAAATAGCGACTACTGATTCTCTGTTCACAAATTTAAGGCTTCAATAATCCGAGGCGGATTATCGGCCTAGGCGTCTTTCAAATCCTTCTTCACGCCGCCAGCTTCAGCTCTTCCCTAATCACCTGCCGTAACACTTCAGCTATCGGCCGTTCAGGTGACAGCTGTTTGCATAGCAGTTCATTCAATACGGTTTGATACCCTTTATTTTCGGCTTCGCCCCGTGATTTCAACCACTCCACAATATCGCTGTCAAGATAGGTGGTTATACGGCTCTTACCGACATTGGGTATTACTGCACCACGTTTGCCTTTGCTGAAATCATATTCGGGTCTCATGTCCGGATCAGTTTTCATATTCTTTCCTTTCATGTGGCTCTGCTTAGATATTGTGTATCCCCAGCCGCGCTGCTGCTTCCCGATATACCTGCTGCGCCCCTTCATTGAATTGAACGAAGATAATCCGCTCCAATCCCGGATTCCGTACGACTGCGGACAACCCTGCTGAAAGTGCGATGACTGCCGCAAGGCGCATCGGATAGCCGTAGACTCCGGCACTGACGGCGGGGAAGGCGATGCTTTTCACCCGATGCAGCTGCGCAACCTCGAAACAGCGCCGGTAGGCGCACTCCAGCAGTTCCGGCTCACCCTTTTCACCGCCATGCCACACCGGTCCGACGGTATGAATGACATGCTTCGCGGGAAGCAGGTAGCCACCGGTAATTTTCGCATCACCGGTATCACACCCCTGAAGAGCGGCACACTCCTGAAACAGCCCCGGCCCCGCTGCCCGATGAATTGCACCGTCTACCCCACCTCCACCAAGCAGAGTGTTATTGGCAGCATTAACAATGGCGTCAACTGACAGAGTTGTTATGTCCGCCTGAATAATTTCGATGACCGTCGACACCGTTAATCAAGCTCTATACGCTGGACTGCGTGGTACGGTACGATGGCAATTCTTCCCGACTTTTCCTTCAGCACCAGCGTGTATCCCGCGGGTGAGCTGTCCATCTGAAGAATACGCCCGGCCATGGTTATTCCACCGGAAAGGTAAATCGTAATCGGTTTCAACTCTTCGCTCAGAGCCATAAGATTCAGTCGACCGGCACCGGTGGCTTCGATACTGAAGGCAACACTCTCACGATACAATTCGGTTGTTGTTCGCAGGCGAACGGCAAGAATTGAAGCAAGATTGCGGTAAAATCCGGCCGCTATTTCCGGCCGTTCTCTCTGCACACTCTGAAATGCGGCTCGGGTAAGGACAAGAAATTCGCTCGGCTCAGCAGTACGCGCACCGGCACTGCGTCTCGACTGATCAATAAAGCTCATCTCACCAATAACGTCGCCGGGACCCAACGAAGCAAGAGTCCGATCAATGTCGCCGCGAATGTTTTTATACACATCAACACGGCCACTCTGGATTATCCAGAGAGAATCACCGCTGTCCCCCTCAATGAAAAGCTCTTCTCCGGTAAGAAGGAGGCGTTCTTCACAGACCGCAGCTATCACCTTCACATCATCAGCAGCAAGATCTGCGAACAATCGCCATTTGTCGAGTTCAATCAGTGGCATTATCTACCTCCATGACGCTTCGTAATAAGGTTAGTGTTACGGATTTGCCTTCTCATCGCTCCAGGGACCTTTAAAGCCGCTCCGGGTCAACATCATGCCAAAGTCTTTCTTTACCACTGACCGGTCATACGCTTCCTGGGGTTCAACAGTGTCCGATTTGACCAGATCGAGCAGGGCATCATTCAGCGTCTGCATTCCCAGATTCTTTCCGGTCTGCATGACAGAAGGTATCTGAAAGGTCTTCCCTTCACGGATGAGATTAGAGACCGCATTGGTCACGACAAGAATCTCCATGGCGGCAACACGGCCACCCCCCTTTTTTTTGAGCAGAGTCTGCGCGACGATCCCTTTAAGCGACTCGGCTAGCATGGTGCGTACCTGCGATTGCCGGTCTGCCGGAAACTGGTCAATAATACGGTCGACGGTAGATGCCGCCGTGTTGGTATGAAGAGTTCCAAAGACCAGATGCCCGGTTTCCGCTGTTTCAATGGCGATTGCTACCGTTTCAAGGTCGCGCATTTCACCGACCAGCACAATGTCCGGGTCTTCACGCAGTGCAGCACGCAAGGCCTGCTTGAAGCCACGGGTATGGGTGCCGACTTCCCGCTGGTTAATATGGCACTGCTTATCTTTATGAACGAACTCGACAGGATCTTCGATGGTAATCAAATGATCGTCTCGCGTGTCGTTAATATAGTCGATCATAGCCGCCAGGGTCGTCGATTTTCCTGAACCGGTCGGTCCGGTAACCACCACAAGCCCTTTGTCAAAGTCGCAGAAACTGAGCACCACCGGGGGGAGATTAAGCTGTTTGGCCGTCAGTATCTTTGTCGGAATCTGGCGGAAGACGCCCCCTATACCGGCAATATCCCGAAAAACATTCGCCCGCATTCGAGACCGTTCACCGAGTTCATAGCCAAAATCCGTATCGTTCGTCTCTTTGAACTCCTCTTTATTCTTGTCCGGAAGTATTTCATGGAGGAGTCTGTCGAGCGTTTCACCGTCTATAGGACCGCGACCAGGCATGAACACCATCGAACCATCAACACGTATCATAGGGGCTTTGTCGCTTTTAAGATGGAGATCTGACGCTTTCATGTCGAGCATCTGGTGAAATAATTCGTCAAGATGACCGGGGGCATTCCCCTCTGTCATTATTGATGCCGCGGGAGCTGCCGAGTGTGTGGGAACAGGTGCAGGCTGACTGGGAACTGGGGCTGGCTGCGATGCAGCAGCCGGTAGAATGCGAAGAGACACACCACCTGCCTGCTGCTCGATGTGAAGCGAAAAATTGCCGTACGCTGAACTGTGTGGAGAGGTCAGGCTGCCGTTCAGCAATTGCGTAGAATAATCCGGGAGGATTTCTGTCAATATTGCGTGTATCTGTTCCATCGTTGCGGGCTTCGTCGATACAGAACGTGACTGTCCGCCGATAACCATCTCGACCGGAACTCCCACGGCAAACACGAGTGCCTCCGCCCGCTGTTTCTGAATGACATCAAGATATCGATCTATAACCGGCATATCGAAACCTCCTGCAATAAAAACACATTATTTATTGTCAGCTGCTCATTTGCCACGGCAGTATATCATTCAATTTCTGCCAGTCAAGAACCTCGATGTGTGGTCAGGATCTATCCCTTGATCTGCCCCTGAATGCCGATAGTAACCTCTTTGTACGGAATCTCCCTGCCGCTCGCGGCAAGCGCCTGACGTGCTGCCACTGCGATGCCGCCGCAGCAGGGGACTTCCATCTTCAGCACGGTAACGCTTCTGATATCCGACTTACTGAACAGCTCGGTCAATTTCTGGGTATAAAAGTTATTATCATCCAGTTTCGGGCACCCCATGACAACCGCCTTGCCCTTGAGGAAATCCTCGTGATATCCGGCATAGGCAACCGGCACGCAATCGGCGGTGATCAGCAGGTCGGCACCCTGAAAATAAGGTGCAGTGGTAGGGACGAGGTGCAGCTGCACCGGCCACTGGGCCAGCTGGCTCTGGCGGCTTCCGGCCGGAGATGTGTCAGAAGCTGCCGGTGGAGGAGCAAAGGTCATGGCACGGGAACCGGGGCAACCGCCACCACCGTGAGGTGCAGCTGCCGGAGCTTGCATTGCATGCTGATGAACCGGTGCCGGCCTGCCTTGAGCTGCCAGATGTTTTTCCACGGCCGCCTCATCAAATTCATCCGCCTCGCGCTCCTCGATCTGAATAGCATCCTGCGGGCATTCACCCAGACAGGCCCCCAGACCGTCACACAAATTATCCGCCGACAATACCGCCTTGCCGTTAATCATTTTTATCGCTCCTTCGGCACAGGAGGGAACGCAGAGTCCGCAGCCGTCACATTTGTCCTGATCGATTGTTACAATTTTTCTCAACATGGTTTATTTCTCCTTTTGATAGTAATTGGTGTGTTAAAAAAAGTAATGCCAGATGTAGTCAAGCCTGCCCCGCATCATCAGAGCACGCCCCGAGTATGCCATAATCTCCTTAACCTTCGCCAGTTGAGGCTTTGCATAGCAATGGGTTTTGCAATGTTTGCACGAAGGTTTTTCGGCTTCCAACGGGCATTTCAACCGTCGGGTAATCGCGTATGATAAAAAAGTTGCGCATTCAGTGCAGAGAGTTCGCTCACCCAGGCCAGCCGGAAGAACAACCGGAGAACAAGCAGAACCGGAGTGTTTCCCGGCACAATAGACCTCGACAAATTTTCCGAGTAGTTTGATGTCTTTTTTCTGTTGTCTGGTGACCGTTTCCATGACTGTGACTATCCCCTGTTTATCCTTCATCATACATGACTCAGGTCAATTTTTTCAGCTTTTCCTTTGCAGGGAAAACCGGATTGCTTTACATTCAAGATCGCAGATATTACCGTTTATTATTTTTTATATGAGGTGCCAATGATCGCCAAAGTCGTCTGCTTCGTCGCCAAATCAGGAACCGGAAAAACAACCCTGCTTGAAAAAGTCATCACTGAACTGAAAGGTCGCGGTTACCGGGTCGGCGTCATCAAACACGATGCCCACCGCTTTGACATTGATCACCCCGGCAAGGACAGTCACCGCCTTACCGCTGCCGGTGCCGATACAATGCTGGTTTCATCGCCTGAAAAACTTGCTCTGGTCAGACTGCATGCAGAGGCGCCCCCGATTGAGGAGCTGATCGCCATCTATTTCAGTGATGTGGACGTGGTCCTGACCGAAGGATTCAAAAAAAGCACTCTCCCGAAAATAGAGGTGCATCGCCGCGAGCGGAGCGCAACGCTGATCTGCCGTGGCGAGGAGCATGATCCGGCGCTGATTGCTGTGGCATCAGACGAACCGTTGGAACTTGATGTGCCGGTTCTGGATTTGAATAATCCAGCCCGGGTGGCTGATTTTGTGGAAACGCAGGTCATCGGGAAAAATATTTAGTGTTTGCGTGCGATAGAGAATCAGGCAATCTGCTGATTAAGAGGAAGCGTAACGGCAAACAGCGATCCGGCGCCCGGTTTGCTCCGGACGGTGATTACGCCGCCGTGATTCTTTACTATGCCATAGGAGACTGACAGGCCAAGACCGGTGCCGGTCTCCCTGGTGGCGAGACCCGATAAAAGCAGACCAAGCTATACATCAGCGCCAGTACGGCGAAAATAGTCCAGCGCTGGTTCCGAAATCTGCGCTTTTCAGGATGTGGATTCTGATATGAGTCTGTTGGCATGAACACTGTACCAGCTTCTCTTATCCATTCGGTTGTGAGAGGTCAAATTCTTTGAGCTTGTTATAAAGTGCCATCTTCCTTTCGAGTGCATCTTCAAATCTCTTGAAAAGTTCCTTGGCAATTGCTTTGTCGGGGGTAGCTGTTGCTTCTGTGTAATCACTTATGGCTTTAATTGCTTCAGCTTCAATTTCGTTTGCTTTCTTGAACTCTTCGAGAAGGTCATTGTGCTCAGGACTGATAATCATTTTTATTCTCCTTTTGGATAATAATCCACTATCGAATACTCCATTTTTTGGGTTGTATTTGGTTTTTTATAACGGAGTTTCGGCTGACTTGCCAGCTTTTTCGCCAGTCGTTCCAATGGTTGGAACTTAGCCTTATCTTCATTCACTTTTTCTAACAACTCCGTTCCCCGGCACGCCTTATACATAACACAGCTCCGGCGCGTGTATCATGTAAAACTCTCCTGCTCAAACATTCATAAATACCTCTAAAACACATAAAACAAAGGGTTGCAGCAGGTATTTTCTCTGTCGGAAATAACAAAAACAGGATGTCAGGTGGTGTTGATTGCAGGCGATGGAACACTTTAAAAAGTCAGTAAACTTAAATAATTTTCGGCTAATTCTCAGCTCTTCCTTAAAATCTAGTTTATTCCTCCAAAATTGCGTTGACTCTACCTGTTTCCGGGTGTATTTGATATCAAGTTTATAACAACATTTGTTAGGAGGGATATCATGGGTGTATCAAGACGTGACTTTCTGAAGATTTCAGGAGGATCGCTTCTGGCTGGCACAGTTCTGTTTCCAGAGCAAGAGGCGGGAGCTGTAGTGCAGCCTTCTAAAATCGCGGGTGCCACAGAGACGAAAACGATCTGTCCTTATTGCTCAGTCGGGTGTGGGATGAACGTCCATACTATCAACGGGAAAGTCGTAAATGTTGAAGGCGATCCTGACCATCCTATCAACGAAGGCACCCTCTGCTCAAAAGGGCAGTCTTTGTTTCAGATAGCGAATAATCCTCTCAGGCTTACTAAACCGAAATACCGCGCGCCCGGAGCTGCCGAGTGGAAAGACGTTGAATGGGACTGGGCCCTTGATGAGATTGCCAAGAGGGTAAAACAGACGCGGGACAAGACCTTTAAAATCACATCTAAATCCAAGGTGAAGGAAAAGGGGCCGGATGGCCAGGATGTTGAAGTCGAAAAGGCTTTTACAGTGAACAGGACAGACGCGATTGCACATGTAGGCAGCGCGGCGCTTGATAATGAAGAATGCTATATGCTCCAGAAACTCCTCCGTTCATGGGGGCTTGTGTATATAGAACATCAGGCCCGCATTTGACACAGCGCAACAGTTGCGGCTCTGGCAGAGTCGTTCGGACGCGGTGCAATGACGAACCACTGGATTGATTTTAAGAATGCTGATGTTATCCTTGTTATGGGCGCTAATCCTGCCGAGAATCATCCGATTTCCATGAAGTGGATTATGAAGGCACGGGAGAAAGGCGCCAAACTGCTTGTTGTAGATCCCCGCTTTACCAGGACAGCGACCAAGGCGGATGTTTACGCCTCGCTTCGCTCAGGGACAGACATAGCTTTCCTTGGTGGAATGATCAGGTACATTCTCCAGAACAATCTCTACTTCATGGAATATGTCGCCAACTATACTAACGCATCGTTTCTTGTAAACCCTGATTTCAAGGGTGCTGGAGAGCTTAACGGTCTGTTTTCCGGTTACGATGAAAAGACCAGAAAGTACGATAAAAAGAGCTGGTCATTCCAGATGGACGACAAGGGGATTGCCAAAAAAGACCTGACGCTGAAGGATCCCAATTGCGTGTTTCAGTTGTTAAAGAAACATTATTCCCGCTACTCGGCTGAAAAGGTGTCGTCCATCACCGGTACACCAAAGGATAAACTTCTCGAAGTTTATAAGGCCTATGCGTCAACCGGCAGACCGAATCGGGTCGGCACGGAACTCTACGCCATGGGATGGACCCAGCATACCGTGGGTACGCAAAACATCCGCGCAATGACGATCATACAGATGCTGCTCGGCAATATTGGCCTGGCTGGCGGCGGCATCAACGCCCTGCGAGGCGAGTCCAATGTCCAGGGATCTACCGATCATGGTCTGCTCTTCCATATCCTGCCCGGTTATCTCCCCTCTCCATCCGCTGCGCTCGTTGATCTGAAAACCTATATCGAAAAGCTTACTCCGAAGACCAAAGACCCACGGAGCGTCAACTGGTGGGGAAACAGGGGCAAGTATATCACCAGCTATCTCAAGGCCATATACGGTGACAAAGCGACCACGGAGAACGACTTTGCCTATCACTGCCTCCCCAAGATCGACGAAGGGATGAACGCTTCGTGGTTGAACCTCTTTGACCAGATGTATAAAGAGAAATTCGAAGGTTTCTTTGCGTGGGGGCAGAATCCGGCCTGCTCGGGCGCCAATGCCGGGAAGGTGAGGACTGCGCTTGGCAAGCTCAAGTGGATGGTGAACGTAAATCTTTTTGATAACGAGACAGGCTCTTTCTGGAGAGGTCCGGGTGTTAAACCGGCCGATATACAGACAGAGGTCTTCATGCTCCCCTGCGCTTCTTCACTGGAGAAAGGGGGGAGTATCAGCAACTCCGGGCGCTGGGCACAGTGGCGGGAGAAGGCAATCGAGCCTGTTGGAGGCTCAAAGACCGATTCCGACATCATGAATGAACTCTATTTCAGGGTCAGGCAACTTTACCTGAAAAAGGGGGGTAAATTCCCGGAACCGATCCTTAACCTCACCTGGAATTATGGTCCAAAGGGGAAGGACGGCAAAATCAAAGAGGTAAACACACACCTGGTAGCTAAGGAGATTAATGGTTATTACCTTGAAGATCTCTACGACAAAAAAGCGACTCCTCCCAAACTCCTCGGAAAGAAAGGTGAGTTATGCCAGACCTTTGTCCACCTGCAGGCTGACGGAACCACCGCCTGCGGCAACTGGATATACAGCCAGAGCTACACGCAGAAAGAGGGCAAGATCATAAACATGATGGCACGGAGGAAAAAGGATGACCCCACGGGCCTCGGCATGTTCCCGGAATGGGCATGGTGCTGGCCTGTCAACAGGAGGATCATCTATAACCGGGCCTCTGTCAATATGAAGGGAGAACCCTGGGATCCGAAGCGGGCCGTAATCAAATGGAATGCTGACAAACTTGATAAAAATACACAAAAGCCCGGCGTATGGGAGGGCGATGTACCGGATGGCCCGGCGCCCCCGATGGCGGATGAAAAAACGGGCAAGTATCCCTTTATCATGAGGGCTGACGGCATGGGGGCGCTGTTTGGGCCCGGCCTTGCCGACGGACCGTTTCCGGAACATTACGAGCCGCTGGAATGCCCGCTCCCCAATATGATGTCAAAGCAACAGGTCAATCCGGCTGTCAAGATGTTCTTCGACGCCAAAGGGGGACTAAAAGAGGACTCATATGTTTCATGTGATATCAGATATCCCTATGTGGCCACCACTTATAGAGTTTCGGAACATTGGCAGACAGGCGTTCTCACCAGGCATCTCCCCTGGCTGCTTGAGATGGTGCCACAGCAGTTTGTTGAAATCAGTGTAGAACTGGCTCGGGAAAAGGGAATTAAATCTGGTGAGAAGGTAACTGTATCTTCCGGCCGTAACCAGGTATGGGCCATTGCGATTGTAACCAGGCGATTCAAGCCGTTCAAGATTGGGGGTAGCACGGTTCATCAGGTGGGGCTCCCATGGTGTTTTGGATGGCAATATCCGGAGGATGGAAGCGGAGGCGACAGCAGCAATCTCCTCACTTCGACGATCGGCGATGCCAATACTATGATTCCCGAAACAAAGGCCTTTATGGTCAATGTCGAAAAGGCGAAGGGATAAGGGGGTAATAAATGGAAGCCAGTTTTCTTGTTGATATGACCAAATGCATAGGATGCAGGGGATGCCAGATCGCCTGCAAGCAGTGGAACGGGAATAAGACTGACAAGACAAAGATGGGTCCCAAATTCACGAACCCTGTCAAGCTGAATGCCAAGACATATACAAACATCGATTTCTTTGAATCAGTGAATGGGGACAAACTGACATATGATTTTGCGAGAAATGGCTGTTTCCACTGCAAGAAGCCTGCATGCGTGTCCGCCTGTCCGGTGTCTGCACTGGTAAAAACAAAAGAGGGCTCCGTGATATATCGCGCTGAACGTTGCATCGGCTGCCGTTACTGTATGCTCGGCTGTCCCTTCAACATTCCTAAATTTGAATGGGGCACCGTATTCCCCAAGATACAGAAATGCACGTTTTGTCATGATCGGCTGCTGGAGAATAAAATTCCGGCCTGCGCAAAGACATGCCCTTCTGGAACAATTCATTTTGCGGACGGCATTGAGAACAACCTCAAGGAGGCACGGCGGAGGCTGAGCGAAAATCCGGGAAAATACTTTAATCACATTTACGGGGAGAAAGAGGTGGGGGGTACATCCGTGCTTCTGCTCTCTTCTGTGCCGCTGGATCAGATAGGTTATCAGAAAGTAGGCGATGCGGTCATTCCGGACCTCACTTGGAAATATATCGGAGGGATTCCTGCCGTGATAGGTATGGTCCTGGCTGCCGGCATAGGCAGTTGGGTTATCACACGCAGGAATAAAAATATGGACAAGGAGGACAACTCATAATGAAGCCGACAAATAATCAGATAAAGCTATTTACCCCTGCCACAATTGGTCTGCTCCTTGTGATTATATTTGGCGCTTATACCGTACTTATGAGATTTAAGATGGGCGACATACACACCAATATGCAGGACGACTTCCCCTGGGGCATCTGGATCGGTTTTAACGTGCTTGGAGGCGTTGCCATGGCAGGTGGGGGGTTTGTCACAGCAAGCGCTGTGTACCTTCTTAACATGAAGAAATACAAGCCGATCGCACGACCTGCAATACTAACCGCCTTCATCGGCTATCTACTTGCGGCATCCTCGATAATGATCGATATAGGCCATCCTCTGAGGGTATGGCATCCGGTAGTCATGTGGCAGATCCAATCCGTCATGTTTATAGTCGCAATCCATGTTCTTCTTTACACAACGGTATTGGCCCTTGAGTCAAGCCCAATGTTCCTCGAAAAGCTCAAACTTGACGGGCTTAAAACTATTGTTGAGAAGATCATGGTCGGGATTGCCCTCTTTGGGACACTCCTTTCAGTGCTCCATCAGTCTTCTCTCGGTGCTGTATATCTCATAGTCCCATATAAACTTCATACTCTTTGGTACAGCAGCATCCTCCCGTTCAGTTTTCTCGTGTCGGCGGTCATGATGGGGCTTTGTATGGTCAGTTTCCTGATGATACTCAGTTCGAGATTTTTTAAATGTTCTTTGAATATGGATATTTTGACGGGCCTCGCCCGCGGAGCGCTTGTGACAGCAGCGTTCTACCTTCTCGTAAAAACATACATACTTCTGTCAGGGCCCGGGTTGAGTGCGGCATTTGCCGGCAGTATGGAATCACGGATGTATCTGCTCGAGATGTCGGTCGGAGTCTTGATCCCTCTCTTTTTACTTCTGCTGCCTGGCATCAGGAACAGCCTTGCCGGGATACTGCTCGTCGATATACTGGTAATCTGCGGAGTTATCATCAACCGTCTGAATGTTTCAATATTCGGGATGCTGAGACAGGCAGAGGAAATGGGAGTGCAATATTCTCCAAATGGGAACGAGATAATTATCAGCTTGTTCATGGTCGCTGTCGGGGCACTTCTCTATAAATTAGCAGTTAAATATTTCAATGTTCTCTCTTATGAGGATGTATAGCTCCATAAGTGTGCAGGGACTCCTCTGCAGTAGTTTGTGAAACTGGGGGTTATATGTTACGACAACTCGCATTGATTCTGCTGGCGCTGCTGATAACCGTCGCTGCGCACGCGGCCGAAGAGCAGAGATTTTCAGTTCCTCTCGGCTCTTCGCCGGTCTATGGAGGAAAAGACGCCCCGATAACTATCGTCGAGTTTATTGATTATCAATGACCGCACTGCGTGGGGGTCGGTCCGACCATCCATAAGCTGATCAGGGATTACAAGGGTAAGATAAAACTTGTTGTAAAGATGTTTCCATACCAGTATCGCGACTACTCGCGGATGGCTGCCGAGGCTCTGCTTGCTGCCAACGAACAGGGTAAGTTCTGGGAAATGCATTCTCTAATGCTCAAGAACTCACCGCTTCTGGATCGTGGCAATCTTTTAAAGTATGCCGGAGAGATCCGGCTTGACACCCGACGGTTCAGCGAATCTATCGACAAGAAGAGGTTTAACGGGCAGATAGAGGATGACATCCGTCTTGCCAAACAGATGGATCTTTATTCGACCCCGGTTTTTTTCATCAACGGCAGGAAGGTGATCGGAGACCGTCCCTACACGTTTTTCAAAAAAATCATCGATGAAGAGCTGCAAAATGCCAGAAAAAAGTAGCTGGTTCACTGCTCTCACAGCGGTTTTCTTGAGTGCGGCTCTTCCTGCGGTGGCTATTTCAGGCCGACTGGAGCCGGTTCCCGAGGTGCGTGCCCCGGCC
Source organism: Geobacter sp. (assembly GCA_009885845.1). Lineage (GTDB taxonomy): Bacteria > Desulfobacterota > Desulfuromonadia > Geobacterales > Pseudopelobacteraceae > JACRCG01. The sequence goes on along the minus strand of VFJW01000107.1, from coordinate 16,776 downwards.
GGTAATCTCCAGACCCCCGAAAAGATCGAACTGGGAAAAAAACTCTTTTTTGACCGGCGCCTTTCCGGTGACGGCACCATGAGCTGTGCCAGCTGTCATATGCCGGACCAGGGCTTTTCCGACGGCCAGGACATCTCTCTCAGCTATCCCACCACCAAGAACTGGCGAAACGCTCCAACGCTTTACAACATAGCCTTCACGAAAGCCCTGTTCCACGATGGACGATCTTCTTCGCTCGAGGAACAGGCGCTTTTTCCGATCATGTCCGCTTTTGAGATGAATCAGAATCTTGATTATCTGGAAGAGGAAATCCGTGAGGTTCCGGAATACCGCGAAGCATTTCAGAAGGTATTTAACAGCGAGGTGAACCGCCAGAACATCGCCAGGGCACTGGCTTCGTTTCAGAGAACGATTGTTTCCAGAAACTCTCCCCTCGACCGCAATCTCAAGGGTGAGCAAAGTGCCCTGTCAGACGAGGTAAAAAAGGGCCTTGAAATCTTCCTCGGCAAAGGGAAATGTGTCGGGTGTCACAACGGAGTCAATCTTTCAGACGACAGATTCTATGCCCTCCAGGTGCCGGAAAACCCCGAGCAGGCGAATGATCCCCGGATCAATATCACCCGGCGTTTTGTAGCAAAAGTTTCGACGAACTACCGTGAATATCGTACCCTGAAAGAAGATCCGGGACGATTTCTCGTAACCGGCGACCGTAAGGATTGGAAAGCGTTCAGAACACCAACCCTGCGGGAGATCGGCAAAACAGCGCCGTACATGCACAACGGTATTTTCAATACGCTGGAAGAGGTAGTCGAATTTTTCAATAGTGGGGGCGGTCCCGGCAACAGCGTCCTGAAGCCTCTCGGATTGAACGAACAGGAAAAAAACCGGCTGGTACTCTTTCTGAAAGAGGCACTGGCAGGTGACGATCTCAACATCGTCACACCTTTGATTCCATAGCTTCCAGAACCAAAATTCCCCGGACGTAACAGGCAGCTTAATTCTTTTTACTCATCGCCGTCGCATAATACGCTTGTCTCCGACTCGAACCGTCATTTTGAGTGAATCAAAATATTCAAGAAGCGGGATCATGAATTTACGGGAGAGTCCGGTAATTTCCCTGAATTCTGAGGGTGTTATCTCTCCTTTTGCGCGGAGATATTCAAGGGTCTTCTCGGTTATCACCTGCAATGGCGCCGGGGCATAAAATATGTCGTTCTTTACCTTGACTGCGCGCCCCTGACGGGCAAGCAGACTCAGGTGCTCTATCACCGGCTTTTCCGGCAGCAGGAGCAGTTCACACAACTCCCTCACAGTCGGCGGTTCAGCACCGCCGGATATCAGCATTTCCTCAATTTTCTGCTGAATATCGGCATTGCCGGCAACGTCTTCTCCCTTTCTTCCCGGAAGTCTAACCTGATCCCGATCCGCTACAACCCTTTTTTCGGCCTCAAGATACTGGAGACATTGGGTAAAATACCGCCCGTCACTGCGCGCCGGAACCCTGGTTTTTAATTCCTCTCTGCTGATGCCGTCCTTAATCGGATTAAGCGCCAGATACGCTTCAACTCTACTGAGCAATAAATCACAGAGAGCTTGAAAGCTTTCACGGCTCAGGAACAGACGGGGGTCTCGAACCATTTGCATCACTTTTCCTGAAGAAAGAGGCAGTGAAAGTGCCGCGTCAAGGCGTTTTGCCGATAACCCGGTACGCCAGAGCAGATCCTGAAAAGAAATCCCCGAAAGAAGCGTCGCGGAAACAAGACGTTCAACCATTTCCATCTCGTCGCCGAGAGACATGGATTCAAGCAGTTCAAGCGCCTCAAGCGACCGCCGGCGCCTCCGCGGCGGAGCCGGGTCCAGAATGGTCCCCCCGCCGACGGTTTGTGACGGAGAATAGCTGCGCAGAACAAATGGATCGCCGTTCAGCAGCAGAACCGGGTGTGCGAGACGCAACTGTGCGAAACTGCTTTCTCCCGGTTCGAGACTCTCTCTGCCCAGCAGAATGACCTGAGCCGAAACTTCGTATGTCGCAGAATGAAGGCGCAGTGTGGAACGGTGCTTGAGCGGCCGTGATGCTGACTTCAAACTGACAATTTCAACATCCACCGTTCTGGTCGAACGATAGAGCCCGCGGGGAGCCACAACGTCACCACGCTTTGCCAGATTGTTGTCCACACCCTGAAGGTTGAGTGCGAGACGCTGCCCGGCTGATCCGGTTTCGGCCGTGCTGCCGTGAGCCTGAACGCCCCTGATTTTCGTGCAGATTCCGGACGGAAACAGTTCTACTTCATCGCCAACCCTGATCTGGCCGGACAGCAGGGTTCCGGTGACAACCGTGCCGAATCCGGCAACGGTAAAAGCACGGTCGACCGGAAGTCGGAAGGCGCCGTCACTTTTCTTCTGATCAATCCGGGCGGCCATCCTGCGCAGCTCTTCCTTCAACTCCCCGGCACCGGTTCCCTGACGTGATGACACGGGAACTATCGGCGCCCGCTCCAGAAAACTCCCGGCGACAAAATCCCGAACCTCTTCAGTCACCAGCTCAAGCCAATCCCCGGCGACCAGATCACATTTGGTCAGAACAACGATCCCCTGCTTTACCCCGAGCAGTCGGCAGATATCAAGGTGCTCCCGGGTCTGCGGCATAACACCCTCATCAGCCGCTATCACCAGCATGACCATGTCCATGCCGCCAACGCCGGCCACCATGGCGCGGACAAAGCGTTCATGCCCCGGGACGTCCACGATGCCAAGCTGAATATCTCCCGGCAGCAGCAGATTGGCGAATCCGAGCTCTATGGTTATGCCGCGCGCCTTCTCCTCGGGGAGCCGGTCGGTATCGACTCCCGTCAGCATCTTGACCAGCGACGTTTTGCCGTGGTCAATGTGCCCGGCGGTACCGAGAATAAGATTTTTTGTCATGGGAAGATACTCAGTGCCTGTACAAGCGCAGGAAGGTCTGCTTCCTGGAGAGTGCGGAGATCAAGCAGATATTTTCCCTTGTTGATTCGCCCCAGCACCGGAGTTTTGCACTGCCTGAATGCTGAATCGATTTGTTGGGGAGACCAGCCGTCAGCTTCTACCGAGATGAGGAATGTGGGCAGATCCAGCAGCGGCAATGACCCGCCGCCGACCTGGGAGTTTCCCGGGACAATCGAGAGAGTAGCGGAGGACGCTATTCTAGGTCGAATCCGGCGGATCCAGGACGAGGCCTTTGCCTTTAACGCCGTAGGCTGCACCGTCAACATACGCAGCGTCGGTATCTCTGCCACCGCCTGACGTTCATCCCGGTACAGCCGCAGAGTTGCTTCAAGCGCGGCAAGAGTCAGCTTGTCGATTCTGAGAGCTCTCAGAAGCTGCTCTTTTCTCAGCTTGGAGATTATCTCCCGGTTTCCGAGGATGATGCCGGCCTGTGGCCCGCCGAGCATCTTGTCACCACTGCAGGTAATGATATCAACTCCGGTTTTGAGATACTCCTGCACGGGAGTCTCGCCGGTTATGCCGTACTTTGAGAGATCAAGAAGGGAGCCGCTGCCGATATCAGCCATAACCGGTATCCCTTTTTCCCTGCCGCACCGGACGAGCTGTTCAATGGATACCTCTGCCGTAAAGCCCACCACCGAAAAGTTACTTGAATGCACCTTGAGAAGCAGAGCCGTTTCCGGTGAAATTGCCTTTTGATAGTCCTTCAGATGCGTGCGGTTTGTTGTCCCGACCTCTTTCATTATGCCGCCGCTCAAGCGCATGACATCAGGGATCCGGAACGATCCGCCGATCTCGACAAGTTCACCCCGTGAAACAATCACCTCTTTGCCGACTGCTATTCCTGAAAGCGCCAGCAGTACTGCAGCGGCATTATTGTTGACGACTATCGCCGCTTCCGCGCCGGTCAGCTCGCACAGGAGCGACTCCACGTGACTGTACCGCTCTCCCCGTTCACCCGTTGTCATATCCATTTCAAGGTTTGAGTATCGTTCCGCAACCTCCAGAATTTGCCGACAGGCCGGTTTGGCAAGAAGTGAGCGCCCGAGATTGGTATGAATCACAACTCCGGTACCGTTCACCAGCGCATGAAGACTGGGGGCAACAATCTGCTCCAGCTCTTTCACGATCAACCCGCAGAGATCGTTTTCGTCAATTGAAGCTGTCAATGTGCCGTGTGACGAATCAATCCGGAGCGCCGCCAGCACGTTCCGTACTGCGGCAAGGACAGTCGGTCGGGGATGTGTTTCAAGCAGCGAAGCCAGCGCGGGGAAAGACAGCACTTTATCAACCTTGGGAATTGTATGGATGCCTTTATTCATTATGAACTCCAGGAGCGACGCTGTCAGCAAATTATGTGTATTTCTGAGAATTATAAGCTCTGCGGTTATATTTTGGTCATGGCAAGGAGCAACCCTGGATTGCGTGCCGTTGCCTCTTCTGTTTTGATATGCGACACATCGTAAAACGGGAAAACGATATTTCGATCGTCACAAAATCTGCCGGGTTACTCGCAGTAATTTTCTCTTGCAGGGATGGTATCATCCAGGGGTAATTCAGGAAAGGTTTCGCCTAGTCCAGCCAGAAGCTTCAAAAAATTAATCGTGAGATCAGGGTTCAACTGGGACCCTGCCAACGCCATCATATGGCCGCATACCTTGGGGAAATCCCAGGAACCCTTGTAGATTCTGCGGGTACGCAGGGCATCGAAGGTGTCAGAAACCATGGTTATCTGGCTGCACAGGTTGAGAGGCCAGCCGTCAGGTACCTTTGGATACCCCTGCAGATCATACCGCATGTGATGTTCGTATGCAGTGATAACAGCAACCGCAGGCACTCCTTTCTGGCCCATGAGATACTGGGCACCGTTGGAAGGATGCGACTGAATAATCGCGAATTCCTCATCTGTAAGCTTTCCCGGCTTCTGAATAATGCGGCGGTCAATGCAGGTCTTTCCGGTGTCATGAAGCATGCCGGCAATGCCAAGGTCGTGCAGCGTCAGTCCTACTATGCCAAGCGACATCCCTTGAGCAATGTTAAGGATCCCGACGTTGATGGAATGAGTAAAGGTGTATTCGTCAAGATCCCGGATAGGCACCAAAGCCATAAGAGGATTGGACTCCCGTCGGAATGAATCGATGAAACCCGCCACCAGAGAAATGACATTGCGGAAATCCATCCGTTCCTGAAGGGCAATACCGTCATAAGTCTCCTTCAAATTTTCCAGTTGCTGAGCTGTGAGTTGCGAAAACGTTGCTACGGCAGCTTCGTAAGTGTCGTCCCTGCCGGAATTGGCATCGACAGATCCAATGCTGATCTTCGTTGAGATCGTCTTGAGAACATCCAGACTTTCCAGCCCACATACACAACGCACAAGCTGACGCACATCTGCAGATTCTACTCCCCGTATTATTCTGATAAATCCAATGCCGATCCTGGTAAACAGCTTGGACATACGCAACACATTGTGATCCTGTTCCAATGGCTTGCCAAGGTATAGCATAACGTTATCTGCTACAATCAGGTTCAGTTCCGGCTCGTCGGCAAGGAAACCCTGTAACGAATCAATAAGTCCGGGAGTGCAGGACAATGTTCGGGGGTGTTCCGGCGAATAGAGCGCCGCCGTAGAAATAACCTGGGCAAGGTGCCGGAGTATTTCGCGAAGCTGAATTATGCTCTGGTTGTTACTCATGTATTCTGGTTCCTGTTATTCTGACAAATGCCGTCTGTGCGGCTCCAGCCACTTCGGGTGTTCCGTTTTTCACCTGCTCCCGAAGCAGATGACATGCGACTTCAGAAGGGAAGTTATCCAGCACCGCAATGATTTCTATCTTGAGACTATCATGCAGGTGTGGATGGAGGATGCTGGTGGTATCAAGAATTTCCTTGAATACCGGCAAAGCAAGGTGCCGGTTTGCTACGACCAGAGCCCTCACGACCGCCCTCTTGATGTCAAGGTGAAAATTCAGCAGAGAACCACCCTTCAGCACAGATATCAACTTGGCAGATATCTGTGGGTTGTCGGAAATTCCGGCAAGGTTAATGGCGCTTATCAGTGCAGTGTCCTCTTTAGCCTCCAGCGCTTTCAGCAGAGCAGGTATGGCTTTGACATCCCGAAACAGCAGGCAGCTCTTGAGCGCTTCATGCTGAACCTTCGGGTGGGGATGTTCAATATAGCGCCTGATGTACGGTAGCAAGGCGGGATCATCAAATTCGCGCAGCAGGTACAGCATATTTCTTGTGACGAACCAGCGGCTGTCTGCGAGTCTTGCTATCGCCTTTACCTTGCATTCTTCGTCCAGTCGAGAAAGGGCGGCCAGATAGGTACGTCGGGCTGATCTGTTCGGTTCCTCCCCGAGTCGTTCCAGCAAAGGCTCCACAAAAAATGATCCGAGACAAAAGATTAACTCGCAAATTTCTACGGACGTCTCCTTGTCTACACTCTTAAGGTCTTTGATTACAGCCGATGTAAACACCTCCGAGGAAAAATAGTGCGACATTTCTGAACGAGTCACCTCGCCTATCCTGTCATTGGCACATAATCGGTAAAGTTCATTTATTTTGGCATAGTTGCGTGAGTTGAGAAGATCTTCCAGTGTAGATATAAGGGTGCTGCGTATTGCATTGGTATTTATCAGGTCGCTACTTCCCCTCAGAACTTCCAGAAGTATGTTGCTGACATGGAGATCCATGGATGACTGCTCAAGCGTTTCCTTGAGTTTTTCGAGATGTTCCGTTACCCGACTTGGTAAATTGTCACTTTTGATAATGTTTAACAAAGCATTTTGATACTGCTTCGGGACATAGTTATCAAAATCATCCGTTTTGAAAAGGGTTTTTAGCAGCGTGGCATTTGCCTTATTTTCAATAATACTATTTAGCGCGTCCTTGTCCAACAGACCACGCTCTTCCGCAAGTCGCCCGAGCAACTTCATGATGACGGGGGGTGTATAGTTTTTCCCCGCTGATACATTTTGCAAGGCATCCAGAATAATCTGGTCCGACAGACCGGCCACGAATCCTTCTGAAAGATCTGAGTCCAGGTTGAGATTGAAGGCATTGTTCAAAAACAGATTGCGGATCTCCGGGGAGAGAGAGTTGACATACTCAGTAAGATGCCTGATGGCATCAAGACGGTACAGGGGTATTTTTTCATGCTTGAGGGATAACAGGAAGCGACTGAGTTCGCGGGCAAGAGTATTTCTGGCCTCTTCCTTGGTTTCTTGAAAATTCTGGTTTGTCAGCTCCGCCAGAGATGATGGAGACAGGTCCTGAACCAGAAAAACGCCTTCAACAGGAAATTGATCACCATGCACAATAGACATGGCCAGGCGTTCCCAAAGGGCCGATTTTCTTGTGTGCCGGCCGGCCTCTTCTTCTACGGCTATCCCATCCATCCGGATGTCCTGTTCGGCCATCTCCCTGACTTCCAGAAGACTGATGTTGCGCAGTCGAAGTGAATTTTCCATACCTCCTTCATCCCATGTTTCAGATGGTTTTCGACTAATCATCGCCAGAAAACCATGGATCGCAGGGGGAAGAACCCCTTTATGCAGTGTTAATGAAGCAATGCCGTGTTGAAAAAGGCGATTGGCGAACAATTCAAAATTCTTGTTTGTTCGATCGATGAGGGCGTCTTTGTAAATGAAGGCATGTCTGGCAACAAAAATTGTGATCGGATCCACTGTTTCAAACAGCTTGTCCAGAAGGTCGAAGAGTTTTGCTGAGGATACATCTAGAGTGGAATTGTTTTCGCTATAAAGGCGCAGATGACCATGCAGTCGAATGAGCGAATTGAGAAGGCTTATTATACCAGCCTCCGGAGATGTGGCCACATTACCCAAAAAGTATACTCCCCGATTTTACCATTGAGAACCCGTTCCGGTTATCTTTTCCGGCGGTTAACACTATATACAGTACACTTGTAGCAGATTGTAGTGTATTTTGCAGCTGTATTGAAACAACAAATTGGAGGTGCAATCGAAATGCAAAGTAAAATTGATATGGGTCTTGCCCTTCTTGAAGTTCAGAACTGGCAAAAAATATCTGTAGATGACGATTTTTTCATTGTTTCGGAAAAAAAATGGTTGCGGGATACGGTTCATTTCTCTATCTCGTCTAATTTCATGGAGATATTTGATTCAAACTCCCAAAACATGCTTCAGGGTATGGCAGCAAAAGCTACACCAGAGCAAGTTGACAGCAGCATACTCTTCACACACGATGGTTCACCCCTTGAAGTGATTCTCATCCGACGCGAGAATACTCTGGATCTTTTTGTCAGGAACATAGAGGACCGTCTCCGTGCGCTTGAGCATTATACTATCTTTTACCGACATTTTCTCACAACTCCTACAGCGATCTGTTTTACCGACAATAATGCTAAAATAATCGATGCAAACAAGGCTTTTCTTGATCTTTACGGTTACAGGCAAGATGAACTCATTGGACAAAATCCGCGTATTCTGAAATCAAACAGGCAATCGCCAACGGTATATCAGGAGATGTGGGACAGTCTTACGAACAGTCCCGGCGGAAGCTGGAGCGGAGAAATCATTAATCGGGGCAAGAGCGGCAAGGAATATACGATTCATCTCACCATAAGCCGTGTGCTGAGGAGTAACGGATACCTGATCGGCTACGTCGGCAGTTCCATCGATATCAGTCGGGAAAAAAGATTGGAAGAATCTCTGAAAACCAAGAACGACGAGCTTGTTGCGCTGGAAAGCCTCAACATCGGTCTCATGTCATTTACATCCAGTGAACTCAAAACGCCATTGAACGGCATTATCAGTCGCGCCACGCTCATAAAGGAAACTATTGATGTCTCTTCCCGGGAGAAACTACTGGAACAGGTCGGCTGGATAATTTCCGAAAGTACCAGGATGACCATGTTAGTTTCCGATTTTTTTGAAGCAGGAGAAATAGTGCCCAGACGTTCCAGGCTCACAACGACAAGAATCCGTCTCGATTCGGTCCTTTGCACATGCATCGATATCAATACTGCGATTGCTGTTAAGAATGAGATCAAAATTTCCCTGGAAATTTTGACGTCACCAGAGCCTGTTCTCGTTGAAGTTGGAAAAATGGAACGGGTCTTCAACACCCTTATTTCGAATGCAGTGAAGTCATCGCCTTCTGGTTCAGTCGTCTCGGTACGTTACCGGGATTGTCCCGAAGGAATACTGGTCGAAATTCAGGATCAAGGCTCTTGGTTTCTCGAAGAAGATCTGGACATGATGTTCGACCGTTATTTCCGGGTAAAAAAGATTGGTGCCCTATCAAAACGCGCTTTGGGGATCGGCCTCTCCCTCAACATAGCCAAAAACATTGTAGAATTGCATGGAGGGAAAATCAAGGCCCGCAATCTTCAATCCGGAGGGTGCATTTTTTCTGTGATGATTCCAACCGGACTTTCAATAGTGTCAGGGAGTGATGTCGCAGCGCTGATCCATGACCCGTCAGGGAATATCTTCTCGTGTCTCGAGAGGCCGCTTAAAGCAAACAAGGCAAGCTGTTTCATAACCAAAACAGCCTCTGAAGCTCGTCGGGTATTCACGTATGAGAAACCAGACCTCGCCTTTTTCTCAAGCGAATCACTCACGCCTGAGTTACGAAGCCTCTGTGTGGAAACTCAGAAAGTGGATGGCTCCCGGACTGAATTCATACTTGTCGCTCATGGCGATTATCCCGGGCAGGACAATCTTTTCAGTCGGGTACTTCGCATGCCGGTAAATGATGTGGACGTGCTCTCCATTCTGAAGGGTCACCATGCGAAACCGTCGGGCGGAGTTGAAGAAACCTGTGTATCCAGTATTATTATTATGGATCATGACGACACAACTCATGACGTACTTGGAGAATACCTCCGTGGTGCTGGATATGAGATCAGGCATGCCTATCATCCTGCAGAAGCTTTGAAGCTCCAGTCAATATCTCGTTCTGATCTGATACTGCTGGATGAGGAGATACAGGAAATGGATGGTTTTAAGCTGCTTGAAACCATTAAGAATAATCCTCTCCTTCGGGATGTCCCAGTTATTTTTCTTGGCGAAAACCGGCCGGGAGGTGATGACAAGAGGGCAAAAACCGGGAGAGATTACATCTACAAACCATTCAGCAAGATCGAGGTACTTGCCTGTGTAAAGACGAATCTTCAAAAAAATGTCAGAACTCAAAAAATTGAAAAAGTTCTGGAGGGGAACCTTGCACATATAAAACTTCCAACATTACTGCAGACTCTGGAGATAGACCGAAAGTCCCTACAGGTAAGGCTGGACGATATTGATGGTGAGATACGCATTGCCAATGGGATGTTTGTTTCAGCGAGGCAGGGAGCTTTTTGCGGAGATGAGGCTTTTCTCCGGATATTATTTCTTGAAAAGGGAGGTTTTTCCGTACTGATCAGCAATTATCACCCGGAAACCACAGAAGCAGCCATTTCAATTGAATCGTTGCTGATGAAAAGCGTAGTCTATCTGGATGAGGTTCGGCTCCTGCTGGCAGGCTTGCCAGCGGAGGGAACCCTGTTGAACGTGGAGGGGGGAGTGAAACGGCCCAGTGAGCTTGACAACATCTTTTTGCCCTGCCCACTTCAGGAACTTCTGATCCAGATGAACGGAGAATTGAAAATAAATGCCGAGTTTATTGCGAATGCCTTATTGAGTGGCTTGTTGAAAACGTTATGAGCAACGGACCCTTACAGATCGAAATAACAAATTGAACGGGGAATAATTCCGCTAAAAAATTATTTTCAATCATTTTGAAGTGAAATCAGCTCTCTTTTAAGAGCCTCAATGTGTTCATTGTCGGCAAGCATCATCGATTCGAAGAGCATGTTCAATGATTCATCATAAAATAACCGAACGTGGTTTAAGTGAAACTCTGCCAGATTTTCCTCAATTTTAATGGCAAGATGAAGCGATTCCGCCGGAGATACACTGGTGGCTTCAATTTGCACTTTACAGCGGCTTAGATCTTCGGTAAGTTTTTCCAGTCTTTTTGTAAATACTTCCGGTTTGGTATTTATTGAACTGGACAACCGTTTTGCCAGCAGAAATTGCTGCTCATGATTCTGCTCTTCGCTGACAGTTTTTCGCCAAAGAGCGGCAAGTTGAGGTGATGCTGCCTGCTGTTCCATAAAGATGGTATAGATCTGCCCAACCAGGTTCTCAATTGCAGCGCAACTATCCAGAAAAACGGATACTATCATATAATCCCTCACAATGTCTGTAGTCTTCCCGCTCAACGCACAAAGAAAATTACACTTTGGCAGCCATAAAACTGTTTTTTGCCGGTAGTTTTGGCAAGATAAAGTCTGGCATCAACTCAATATATCAGGTCGGCCAGCTCTTGGTCAACATCTCCGGAAAAGACAGCGCACGCAATGCCGACATTTATTGTTACAGGAATCAGAGGTGCCATACCTATTCAATTGCCGCACAGATCTTTTCGGCTGTGTGACGAAGGGTTTCAGTATCTGCATCGAAAAAGAAGACGATAAACTCGCCGCCATGTCTCCCCACACTGTTTGAATCCCGGGTCGTTGCGATAAAATAGAGCCCACATCTTGAAGAACCTGGTCGCCAACCTGGTGGCCATGAGTGTCGCTTATGGGAAGAAGAACAACATATAATTACTGTTTGTGAAGATAACAAACAATTACTGCGGGTTCAATATCATTCCGGTGAAGCGAGGAGAATTTCTTCCGGCTACTTCATTTCAGTCACCATTCAAGGCTTGATCGGCACCCATTGAGGCAGATTCACATCAGCATGCCACTTGAAATGCGCCTTTCCAGGAACGAAAAAGAGCGGGGTCGAGAAATCTGACGTGCTGATTACCTAAAAATCCCTTGTACGGATCGAAACCACAATGTATAAATACCGTTGAATACACAGGTTTGTTTCACTTGGAATAATTTGCTGCACTACCGCTGTGCAGTCGCTCATGGAAGTACGTCAGTCGCTGGAGGGCTGCCCGGTCTTCAAAACCGGTGGGGTGGATGAGAAATTCGCTCGGTGGGTTCGATTCCCATGTACTTCCGCCAATTAATTACAGGTACTTAGGTGATATTGCCGAGTCCCTGTTTTTTGTGTGCCTGTCATGTAAAGGCCGATTGTCATGTAAACTGTCATGTAGGCTAATTTCCGAATAAATTTCCTACTATTTTGACAGCATTGTTTAGGTGGCCTTACGACAGGTGTGCATAATCACAACACATATTTCCGGCGCAACTCAGGAATCATAAAAACAACTCTCTCCTGAAAAACCGATCGAGGAAGTATTGGGCCTGATAACACGGGAAGAGCTGAAACTTGCCGCCTGATTGCTTCCGGCCTTTTCCCCTTGCACTAACCACCCGTTTTTCGTAGACTCCATGCATGATAACCTTAAAAACCATCTCGAAAAAAGTCAACGACGGTAAGCGCATCTCCCCGAACGAAGCGCTCTTCCTGTTTGAATCCAACGACCTGTTCGGCATCGGCGAGCTGGCTGCGCTGGTCAACGAGCGGACAAACGGCCCTCACGTTTTTTTCAACGTCAACCGCCACATCAATCCAACAAACATCTGCGTCAATCGCTGCGCATTTTGTGCCTTCTCGCGAACTGCCGGCGATGATGGTGCCTATACCCTGGCGTTGGATGAAATTTGTAGAATGGCCCGTGAAGCAGAGGGAGAAGGAGCCACTGAAGTTCATATCGTCGGCGGGCTGCACCCCGACCTCGCCTTCGAGTTCTATGAAGAAACCCTGCGAGCCATCCGCCACACTGCACCGAAACTTCATATCAAAGCTTTCACCGCCGTGGAGATCGAATACTTTTCCCGTATTTCCGGCCTGACTATCGAGCAGGTATTTGAACGCCTTATCAGCGCAGGTCTCGGCTCCATGCCGGGTGGCGGCGCCGAAATCCTGGTTGAAGAGGTTCGGCAGAAAATCTGTCCGGAGAAGATTTCGGGGGCTCGCTGGCTGGAGATCATCCGCCTGGCACATCTGGCCGGCCTGAAGACCAATGCCACCATGCTCTACGGCCACGTTGAAACGGTTGCCGACCGGGTAGCCCACATGGAGATATTACGAAACCTGCAGGATCAAACCGGCGGATTTCAGGCCTTTATCCCACTGGCGTTTCAGACTGAAAATTCCGATCTGAAACTTGATATCAAGGGGACGTCCGGCCTTGACGATCTCAAGACATTGGCTATTGCACGGATTTTTCTTGATAACTTTCACCACATCAAAGCCTATTGGATCATGTTGGGCGAAAAGATCGCCCAAGTCTCGCTGGCCTTCGGCGTCAATGATCTGGATGGCACCGTCATCGAGGAGAAAATCGGTCATGGCGCCGGAGCCAAGAGCCCACAAACACTGACAAAAGAGGGCATCATCCGCCTGATCAGAAAAGCCGGAAAGACCCCAGTTGAGCGAGACACCCTGTACAACCCGATTTGCAGTTTCTGATGCAGTCTTATGCCAGGAACGAATTATACCAATTTCAAATCAAAGATGCAGTCAAGGCGGCGAGGATTGAGGTGTCGAGGCCCTCACCCGGCCTTTGTCTCCCCTCTCCCGGAGGGAGAGGGGAGACAGTATACTCTCTCCCTCCGGGAGAGAGATAGAGAGAGGGTGTATGTTGAGGAGCCGAAGACGAGCCAACGAAGAGGGCGCTTTGATCTGGAATTGGAATTCGATACTCTTGGCTCCCTGCTCACCCCTGTTGACAGAAACCGCTTTCAACTCGACATCCGTCGCATAAACTCACTGTTCTCCATCTATACTCGAACGTGCCCTGCGCCGCTCCCCGCTCCGGGATTGATCATCACCCCGGAAATCCGCACCCAGTGCGAACTGTATCTGCCGATATCCGTGCTAACAGCCACCTTCAATCGCCTCTATTCTGCGGCACTGAACTATCCTCCAAATCTATCCAGTTCCCCTTTTTACGGTGCGTTGAGCTGGGTCGACACCTTTGCAGTCCTGCCGGCTCAATTCCAGTTCAGCGCCAATCCGGCGAGGCTTCTGGACTTATTACTGTCTGACAACGATCTGCTGATACGATTTTTATTTGCCTCATTTTTACCTGATCACTTCTATGGCCGGATCGGACGTTATCCTGGACAGCAGCAATTTATCCGTGAATGGCTTTCGACCAGGAAATCCGTGTCACTGCAATGCCTCGACGCCGCGTGCGGTATCGGCGAAGATATCTACGGACTTGCTCTCCTGCTGTCAGAGAAGAGGCTGCCAATCGAAAAAATACACGTTGAGGGTTGGACCTTAGAGCCGCTTGAGGTCTGGGCGGCCATTCATCGCCGATTTCCTCATGACCGGCACCGCGAAGAAGTATTGAAGGAAGCGGCCTCTGCTGTTTTTCTGCGGGGATACGACCGATGCATCAGCTTCAGCTGTCAGAATATTTTGGCACATTCACCACCTTCCCGGCATTTTGATCTGATTCTCTGCAATGGCCTACTCGGTGGGCCGATTATCCATGAAAAAAACCACCTGAATCAAGCGGTGGGTAATCTGACGCAGTTACTGGCGCCAGGCGGCATTCTGCTGGCCACCGATAGCTTTCACGGAGGGTGGAAACAGAAACACCCGCAGAGTACTCTGCGGGCGATATTTGAAACACATGGACTTAAGTATGTTGAAACCGGTGACGGTCTTGGTGGATTAAAACCTGATTAACAATCCGCCCCAGGTTAAGCCGCCGCCGAAACCCATAGCCAGAACGAGGTGCCCCGGCTTGATAGTGCCATTACGCAGGTTTTCGTCCAGGACCAGCGCCACTGAAGCAGCCGAGGTATTTCCGCACCGGTCAAGATTGAGCAGAAAGCGCTCCTTGGGGAAATCACTCCTTTTGGAGATGAAGTCAATCATGCGTACGTTTGCCTGATGAGGAATAATATAATCCAGATCAGCCGGGGTGATTCCGGCTTTCGCACAGAGGGTATTGATAATATCCGGAATAACATCGGTGGCAAATACATACACCTGTTTACCGGCCATCTGAAAATAAATTTCCCGGGCCTCAATCGTAGCGGGAGTAACCGGACTGCGCGAACCGGAAGAGGGTACCTGAATCAGCGGCCACCCTTTGCCGTCGCTTCGCATGTAGGTATGCTGAATGCCCTTCGTAGTGTTTCCGCCGCTGCGAAGAATTGCTGCTCCGGCACCGTCTCCGAAGAGCGGGCAACTGTTTTTGTCATTGAAATCGAGAATTTTGGAGTAGGTGTCGGCGCCTATGGCCATGACGGTTTTATATTTTCCACACTTGATAAAGTTGTCGGCTATTTCCAACGCATAGACAAAGCTTGAACAGACAGCGTTAATGTCAAAGGCAAAAGCATTCTTTGCCCCGATGTTCTCCTGAACAATACAGCCGGTTGAAGGAAGGCTCATGTCAGGCGTTGAGGTGCCGACAACGATACAGTCGATTTCGGAGGGGTCAATGCCGGCAGCTTCCAGCGCATTTTTTGCGGCAATAGTTGCCAGATCAGAGGTAGCCTGGTCGGCATGGGCAAAGCGACGCTCGCGGATACCGGTGCGGGAGAAAATCCACTCGTCTGCATTTTCAACCAGATAATCGAAATGACTGTTAGGTATCACCCGATCCGGCAGACATGAGCCGCTTCCGATGATTTTTGAAATAACCATTGTTTCCCCGATTCCGCTCGTCCAGGACGACCGGATTTCATTTCAAATAAAGTTTTTTACTTATCTCACAAAATAACGTCGTTTGTCAAGATCGGAGCAAGACAACAATCAATCACTTTTCTTTACATCTGAGTACGTCAACTACAGAAAACATCCACAACAGAAAAAACCCCGCAAGAACGGCTTTGCCAAATCCGGTTGTATCGTCAAGCGCCTTCATCACCTCGGATGGCGTTATGCTGATCGCTCCGCCGGAAATCTGTGAAGCGATCACCGGTGAAAGTCCCCGGAGCAGTACAAACAGTGCCAACAACAGCACCAGGTTGACAAGTACTATAATGATTCCCCCGACCATTTTACGGCCGAGATACAACTGGCCGAGTCCCGGCAGCACCAGGGCTGAAAGGAGGAGGGCCTTCAGTTTTTTGCTCATTATCTGTTTCCTCTGTTGCTGCCACTCAATTTTTTCGATGCTCTATTTTGAAAGAACGGTTCCGGGGCAAAATGGAGCCGTTTCTGTTTTGACTTTACCAAAGTGTTAAGGCATAGTGGCCGAAATTTACCCCGCACTTCGGGAGCAGATCAATGGTTTTCTTTGCAAATATAATTCTGGCACTTGCTAAACTGGTCGAATTGACCGGTGGTCTTCTGACTCTTTACAAATATGTCCTGCTTGCCAGCGTTGTCGTTTCATGGGTAAACGCTGACCCCTATAACCCGATTGTTAATTTTATCTTTCGTGTTACAGATCCGGTATTACGACGTATCCGTCGGCATATGCCGGACACCGGCATGCTGGATCTGTCACCACTGGTCGCCTTTGCCGCAATCTACATCCTGCAGATGATCGTTATTGACTCCGTATATTATTATCTGACAACCGCCGGGATGTCTCTTAAGATGGGGCGGTAATTCCTGGAATTTTGCATTGGATTTCATTCCGGTGAATATTTTCCTGCGGCGAATAAATCAAAAAAAAACCCCGGAGACTCTCCGGGGTTTTCGGTTTTGGCATGAAGCAGACCTTAAATTCTTGTTACGTTCGCGGCCTGAAGCCCTTTCGGACCCTTTGTTACTTCAAAAGTTACTCTATCGCCTTCTGCAAGGGATTTGAAACCTTCGCCTGCGATTG
>VFJW01000051.1 GCA_009885845.1 Geobacter sp. | reverse complement strand
TCGGCCATCAAGCCGCTTATATATGCTGCGGCGCTGGAGAGAGGCTATACCGCCGGGAGTATCTTTGATGACACGCCTGCAGAGTATAACCGGGGGAATGGAGAAATCTGGAAGCCGTTGAACTATGGCAGAGAGCAGTATGGAGCGCTCTCCCTCAGGCAGGCTCTTGCCTATTCAAACAATGTCATAGCGATTAAACTGCTTGACGCTATCAGTGTTCCTTATTTTGTCGAGTTTGCCGGAAAGTCAGGGCTGCCATTACGTGCTGAAAACGGGCTTTCGCTTGCCCTCGGTACTGATGAAGTCACCCTGAATGACCTCGTTCTGGCATATGCCCCTCTGGCCACCGGTGGCGTGCGGCCTGAGGCGAGGGTTATCATCCGTATTTATGATCGTAATCGCCGTACGTGGGTTGAAAATCCCCCGACAGTCACTGCGGCACTTTCCCCCGCCACTGCCTTTGTAACCACTCAGATGCTGAAAGATGTCATGACGTATGGCACCGCCAAAAGCCTCAAGAAGTTTAGTCAAGAACGACCGTCTGCCGGAAAGACCGGCACAACTGATGATTATCGGGACGCCTGGTTCGTCGGTTATACCCCGCAGATTGTAACCGGCGTCTGGGTAGGGTATGACAAACCGAAGCCCGGAGGGAAAGGCTTTACCGGCGGGGCAGTAGCAGCACCCATCTGGGAACGCTTCATGCGCAAAGCAGTTGCATCGAAACCTGTTGTTGATTTTACACAGCCTGATACGGTTATTTCTGTTGTCATTGACCCTGTGACGGGTTATCTGGCTGCGCCTGACTGTCCGACGAACCGGGAAGAATTCTTTGATCTCGGAACCGAACCAACCGAGTATTGCCCCACACATGGTGGAGCAGCGCTTACACCAATACCAGCGCCGGCATCCCCGTTTAATGCACGTGAAAATCCGTCAAACCGGGAATCTAACGAAACCGGCACAGACCGGAAATAATACGTTATACCGAAGGGGAATCACACCTGTTCAAGGAGAACTCACACGTGACAACCAATAAAAATGATTTTCTGCGGGCCCTCTGGGATTTTTTCTGTTCACTGAAACTGACCATGTTCCTGTTGATCTCCCTTGCCGTTATCTCAATAATCGGGACGGTCGTTCCCCAGGGGATCCCGCCTGAGGAATATCTTGCCCGAATCAGCCCTGCCAAAATAAAGCTGTACAAGACACTCGGGTTTTTCGATATGTACCATTCATGGTGGTTCATCCTGCTGCTCTACCTGTTGACCGTTAATCTGATCGCCTGTTCTATCAAGCGCCTGCCTCACATCTGGAAGATCGTCACCCAGCCGGTAACGGTTCTGAGCGGCAGCCTGGAACAGTCGCTTGCCAATGTATCAACCATCAGGACGGCAGTTGAGCCGGCAGCAGCCAAAGAGAGGATAGTTGCCTTCCTGAGTGCTGAATTTGCCGCACCGGTCGTAACCGAATCTGATGGCGCCTGGCACCTCTTCGCCCAAAAAACACCCTGGTGCCGTCTTTCGGTCTATTTTGTTCACTTGAGCGTTATTATCATTTTTATTGGCTCCATGATCGGCTCGATTTTCGGATACAAAGGGTTCGTGAATATTCTCGAAGGCGATATCGTTTCCAGTGTTATGCTCCGTTCTGAAAAAGAACTCGACCTCGGCTTTTCTCTCCGCCTCGAGCAATTCACCGTTGCAAAATATGCATCCGGAGCCCCGAAGGAATTCAAGAGTATTATTACGGTGCTGGAAAACGGTCGACCGGTGCCCGATTACACCAATGTGCGCGTTATCGTCAACGACCCGCTGACATATAAGGGACTCACCTTCTATCAGTCCAGCTATGGCAATGCCGGAAACTATTATTTCACCGTCAGTGATCTGAATGGGAAAAATCCTGCTTCACTGATCGTCAATGGTCAATCATCCGTAAATCTGCCCGACGGCAGCAGCATGCACGTTCTTGAGGCGACAAAGGATGTATCTCAATTTGCGCAGGGAGTATCCGGACCGGCGGCACAGGTTGAACTGCATACACGCGACGGGAAAACGGAGCGTTTCGTTGTGTATGCCAATCATCCCGAACGGAACCTTGAGCATGCCCAGAGACATGGCATCGGACCGGTAATTCATTACCGTGGTGCCGAGGAGAAGATGTACACCGGATTGCAGGTAGCCAAGGATCCGGGTGTAGAGATTGTCTGGCTGGGTTGTTTTCTGATGGTGTTCGGCATTTATGCCGCCTTCTTCCTGTCACACCGGCGCATCTGGGTACGCATCCAGAATGGATCGGTCACCGTTGCCGGCAATGCCAGCAAGAATCAGGGTGCCTTCCAGCAGACCTTTGAAGGGCTTGTCGGACGTCTCACTTCTGATCTCACCACAGAGAAACAGCCATGACAAGTTCACTGTTTTTCAACAGTTAAGAAAGAAATATGCTTCTTGACAGATACACAGCAGATGATTTACTATTCCAACCCAATGAAGGGGAGTAGCTATCAGCTGGAGAAATGGCTGATCCCGCGTCCGTCAACACAGTCGCAAGACTCGGGCCGGGAACGATATAAACGCAAGCAAGACCTTTATCCAATGTGTATAATTACGCCGTGGGTAAAGGTCTTTTTTATTTTGTAGCGGCAACAAACAAAGTTTTCGGAGGTATTTTGAATGGAATGGCTGACTGACCCGCAGATATGGATGGCTTTGGTGACGCTGAGTGCACTGGAAATTGTACTCGGAATCGACAATATTATCTTTATCTCAATACAGGCAAGCAAACTGCCGGCACATCAGCAGGAAAAAGCCCGGATGGTCGGCCTCGGACTGGCGATGTTCATCCGCATTGCGCTGCTCTTTTCGCTTACCTGGCTGATGGGACTTACCGCACCGCTGGTTACCGTGCTGGGCAACGATATTTCCGGCCGGGACCTGATCCTCATCTCCGGCGGCCTGTTTCTGCTCTGGAAAAGTACCATGGAGATCCATGAGAAGCTTGAAGGTGATGAGGTTGTCTCATCCGCTCGTGTTGGGGTGACTTTTGGTGCCGTGATTGTTCAGATACTCCTGCTGGATATTGTCTTCTCTCTTGATTCAATCATTACCGCCCTGGGAATGGCAAGTCAGCTTTTTATAATGATCACAGCAGTTGTCATAGCAGTTGGTTTCATGATGTTATTCTCCGGAAAAATAAGCGCCTTCGTAGAAAAACATCCGACCATCAAGATGCTTGCGTTAAGCTTTCTCCTGCTGATCGGCGTGGCACTCATCGGCGATGGCCTTGATATGCACATTCCCAAGGGATACATCTATTTCGCTATGGCTTTCTCGGTATTGGTAGAGATGCTCAACCTGAAACTGGGGCGGAGTAGACCGGTCAAACTTCATCAGCCACATCTGGAACATTCTACCGAAAGATAACAATCCCGGCTCAGCCGGAATCGCAGCAACCAAGGAGACTACAATGAAAAACCGTACAGGCAGGGGATGTATTATTTTATTGGCAGCACTGTTTATGAGCGTCACCGTGCTGGAGTTTACTGCCGAAGCCAGGGCCGGCGGCGGGAGTCGCTCCATGGGCAGCAGTGGTTCACGCAGCTATTCCCGTCCCGCCAGCCCCTCTTCCCAGCCCGCTCCGTCGCGACAGCAGGCTGCGCCAAACTCAGGGCAGTTTCAGCAACAACCGGCCGGTGGCGGCTTTATGCGGAGTATGGCCGGCGGAATGATGGGTGGCATGCTGGGGAGTATGCTGTTCAGCAGTTTTGCCGGAGCCGGAGGAGGAACGGGGAGCGGCATGGGGGGGGGCGGTGGTGGTATCGGACTGTTTGAAATTGCTCTTTTGGCTGGAGGAGGCTATCTTGTCTATCGGTATTTCAAAAAGAAAAAAGATGATGCCGCTTCAAATCCGTATGGCCGCTGAACTGAATAGCAAAGGGGTACCGCATGTTTAAAAACAAATTCATTCTCATTCTGATTCTCGTTCTGGTGATCCTCCCGTTCATGTCTTCTCTCCTCAATTTTTATACAGATTGGCTTTTTTTCGTCGAGACCGGTTTCTCATCGATCTTTACAACAACTCTGTATGCCAAAACCGGAGTCGGACTGTTCTTCGGTGTGCTTCTGTTTATCGCGATCATGATCAACCTCTTTTATGCGAACAGAGCGAGCTTCCCCTACTCCGGGATTACTATCGTGGGTGGCGGGAACTTCCGTCTGCAAAGGGATGATGCGGTTCGTTTTGTAAAGCCCCTCGCCATACTCATCTGCACAGCCCTGTCA
Organism: Geobacter sp.; assembly: GCA_009885845.1. Classification (GTDB taxonomy): domain Bacteria; phylum Desulfobacterota; class Desulfuromonadia; order Geobacterales; family Pseudopelobacteraceae; genus JACRCG01. The sequence continues at coordinate 36,178 of VFJW01000051.1, read as the reverse complement.
CTGTTTGCCGCCAACTGGGGTGCCGCGCAATGGGAAGAGGTACTTCTTTTCACGAACAGCCTGAACGTCGGAACAGTAGATCCGGTTATCGGCAAGGATATCAGCTTCTATCTCTTTAATCTGCCGTTCTGGGAGTTACTCAAAGGATTTGCCGGATTTGCCCTGTTTGCTTCTACCATCATTTCCGGTGCTGTGTATTATGTTCGAGGCGGCATCATCCTGACGGAACGGGGCGCCTCGGTTGATGAAAAAGTTCGGCGGCATCTGGCGGTTCTGGCCGGAATTTTCGCCTGTATGATCGCCGCCGGCTTCTACCTTGACAGCTTCAGTCTGCTGTATTCCAGCAACAGCGCCTTTTATGGTGCGGGGTATGTCGATGTCAACTCCCGGCTACTGACCTACCGGGTTCTGACGTTCATGACACCACTGGCCGGGGTCATACTGGCTATCGGAATCTGGAAAGGCGCATGGCGCATAGCGTTGCTGCCGCCGGTTATAGTAGTGGCTCTGTACGTCATCGGCATCCGGGTGTATCCGGGCGTACTTCAAAAATTCAAGGTAGCACCTAACGAACTGGCTCTTGAGACACCATATATAGAGAATAATCTTAAATTTACCCGATTTGGTTATGATCTGGAAAAGATTGAAACGGTACCATTCGATGTTGACAACAGACTATCCGCAGTTGATATCGCTAACAATGATGCCACCATCAAAAACATCCGCCTCTGGGATCATGCACCGTTGCTTAAAACCTACAGTCAGCTCCAGCAGATCAGGACATATTACAAGTTTTTCGATGTTGATAATGACCGCTACAAGGTAAACGGCCAGTACACACAGGTCATGCTGTCGCCGCGTGAACTTTCCTACGCAGATTTGCCCAGTAAAAACTGGATCAATGAGCGCCTCATCTTCACTCATGGTAACGGCATCACCTTTGGCCCGGTCAGCCGAATCAGCAAGGAGGGGTTGCCGGAGTTTTTCGTCAAGGATATACCGCCGGTCAGCCTTGCTGATATCAAGGTGACCCGGCCGGAAATCTATTTCGGCGAACTGTCCAACGACTATGTTGTCGTCAAAACCAAAGTGCCGGAATTCAGCTATCCGACCGCCACCGGCAATATCAATACAACCTACGCCGGTAAAGGCGGAGTGCCGATCGATTCCCTTCTCAAAAAAGCCCTCTTTGCCGCCAAATTCAAAACGGAAAAGATTCTTCTTTCGTCAGACATCACCTCAGAAAGCCGCATCATCTATAACCGCAACATCAACGAACGGGTACGCGCGATAGCGCCTTTCCTCCGTTTCGATGGTGATCCGTACATGGTGGTTGACGATGGTGGACGGCTCACATGGATCATCGATGCTTACACCTATTCGGATCGTCTCCCCTACTCAAAACCTGTCAAGGGGGGAATCAACTACATGAGGAATTCCGTTAAAGCGGTTGTCGATGCATATGACGGCACTCTCAGTTTCTACATCAGTGACCCGAATGACATCCTGGTTAAAATTTATGCCCGGATGTTTCCCGGGCTCTTTAAACCGCTGGCGGCCATGCCGGAGGATCTGCGCAAACATGTCCGTTACCCGCACCAGTTTCTCCAACTGCAGGCGGCCATGTTTGCCGCCTACCACATGACCGACCCGAAAGTATTCTACAACAAGGAGAATCTCTGGCAGGTTCCGGCATTGGGTGACAAACCAATGGAACCCTACTATACCATCATGAAGCTGCCGGGTGAAAAAGTGGAGGAATACATCCTGCTGCTGCCATTCACCCCTTCCAAGCGGGATAACTTGTCGGCCTGGCTGACAGCCCGGTGTGATGAACCAAATTACGGAAAAATTCGCGCTTACACCTTCCCGCGCGACCGGTTGATCTACGGGCCGAAACAGATTGAAGCCCGCATAAATCAGGACTCTTTCATATCCCAGCAGCTGACTCTCTGGAATCAGCGTGGTTCCGAGGTTATTCACGGGAGTATGCTGGTAATCCCGATTGAGAAATCACTGCTCTACGTTCAGCCTCTGTTTCTGGCGGCAGACAAGGCCGGTCTGCCGGAGTTGAAGAGGGTGATCGTCGCCTTCGGTGATCAGGTTGTTATGGAAGAGAATCTGGAACTGGCCCTGCAGCGGCTTTTTGGCGGTAAAAAAACTGCTGCCACCGTTGCCAGTACCGTCACGGCAGATCCGAAAGCATCACCTGCCACACTGGCAAAAGAAGCAATGAGCATTTATGAGAAGGCTACTACCCTTCAAAAACAGGGTAACTGGGCCGGTTACGGCGAGGAGTTGCGCAAGCTGGAACAGGTCCTTAAGCGGATGGCGAAGTAGAAGAGTGTCTTTGAGGCAGCAACCACGTGAAGCATATTGTGCTTAAAACATTAAACCAGGCCAAACGCCTGGTCGTTACGGTGATCGGCTTCACGATTCTGGCAGCCGGTATGGCCATGATCGTGCTGCCGGGTCCCGCGTTCATAGTGATCCCGATCGGATTGGCGATACTTGCCACTGAATTCATCTGGGCCAGAAAACTCCTGGTTGCAGTAAAAGAGCGTATTGAGCGGTTAAGAAATGGAGGTGGGGGTCAGAAATAATACTGTTCAGATCATCCCCTTTTCTTTGATCTCGGCCTTAAGCCAGGCATACACCACCGGCGCCGCCACAAGACCGACTACACCAAAAACGGCCTCGAGCAGCAGCATGGCGCTTAATAATTCCCATGCCGTTGCCTGTACTTCGTGCCCGACAATCCTGGCGTTCATAAAATATTCTGCTTTATGGATCAGTACCAGAAATATCAGGGAGGCGATACCTACTCCGGGGGCAACACCGAGACTGATAACAACAATCACGGTGTTTGAAGCGAGGTTACCCACTACCGGAAGCATTCCAACGGCAAACGTGAACAGTACCAGAAATGTTGCCATCGGGAGATGAACGCCAAAGAGCGGCAATGCAACCAGCAAATAAATAGCGGTCAATGTGGTATTGAGCCCTGATATCTTTACCTGCGCAAAGACTACCTTATCAAAAGCCGTGGTGAGATTACGCAATCGGGATCGAAAGGCACCGATCAATGGCGGTGCCTTATCGTGTTCATTGAAGTGATGAACAGCCGCCATTCCTCCAACAACCATTCCCAGCAGTACATGAGCAAAAATTTTGATGCCTTCCATACCTACCACGGATATTTTCTGGACATGCTCCCCCAGCATTTCAACAAGCTGCTGGCGCAGCCCTTCCGTTGTCGTCGGGAGTACGTCGGCCACCGCATCCGGCAGCGTATGACGCAGAGTGCCAAGTGTGTCAACCACCGTGGCCAACAAGGCGGCGATGCCATGGCTGCTGCCGATAAATGACCAGATAGCCGCACAGGCACTTATCAGAAAGGTGATGACGCAGATTGATACGACTCCCAGGGCCACCTTGTGCGCCACGCGGCTCATATTTTTGGGGAGGTGACGGGCGAGCTTCAAAGTAAGCACGTACACCGCAAGACCGGCAAACACCGCGGGTAACAGGTGAAAACGCAGAACCAGCAATACAGCGGTTACGGCAAACACATAGCTGATGGTGGTAATATATTTGTGCATGGAGTACCTACAAAATAACAGCAATTATGTGTGAAATATATTCAGGTGGAGTTGATAATATAATAACTACGGAGGGCCCACTATTCCAATACCCTGACATCAACGGCAAAATATTCAGACTCCCCAAAAAAGTTTGTGGGAATGCCTTTATGCTGTTCGTAAAATAGCGATACTTTTTTACCCATTGACGAATTCAGCCTACTTATTATCCCCTTATTTCGCACTGAAAAAATGAATTTCTCCGGTAACGCTCCGGGCACCGGCAGCATTTGCAGTTCCCCTTCCCAGGTTTTAAAAAGCCACCCTTTTTCTGAGAATTTCTGTATGTACCCGATCCTCTCTCCTTTTGAATAACTCCAGTTGAGAGCAACATAAACATAACCTGCAAAGAGAAGTACAACGACAACAATCAACAGAAGGCTTACTTTGACCACTTTATTCATTATTACCTCAAACGTCATGCGACCTCCCATACGACGGCCTGATGCGGCAACACTGCGGCTCATCATACTCTGGATATTTTCGAACTTTTCACGGTTCACGGTGATCTGATTTTTTTGCCACCCTATCATAAAGACTGTATACATGTTCCATTTTTTTCTCGTTCAGGCCGCGCAATGATCTCATTCATGACAGGGAGATTGACGAACCCGGCCGGTTCTGCTAGATTTCATGCCCCAATCCGCAATTTTCGGTTTAAATTCACACGTTCCAGACCCGATTAACTGTAAGCGTAAGTTAGCGGGATATCTTCTTCCGGTTCATGACTAACGCAAACTTCGATTTCACTAAAGAGCCTGCACGCCTTATGACAAAAGAACAGCTAATTCAGGATATCATTGCGGCTCTATCTGCAGACCTGGCACTGTTTTCCATCGCCGCAAAGGCGGCGCATGTTGCCGCCACACATGCGGAATGCCTTCCCGATAACAAATATGACACCACGGCGCTTGAGGCTTCCTACATCGCCCAGGGGCAGGCCAACCGCGCTCAGGAAATCCGTGTTGCACTTGAAAGCTACCGCACCCTGACACTGCATAGCTTCAACGATGATACAGCGATCCGGCTGACGGCGCTGGTTACTCTGGAGAGTTCTGATGGAAACGTTCGGAGGTTTTTCCTCGGCCCGCACGCGGGAGGTTTAAAAATGTGCGATAGTGGCGGAGAAGTCGTGGTAATTACCCCCGCTTCTCCACTGGGGCACCGACTATTGGGTCTGCGTAACGGCGATGAAGTGCAGACCGGTGACGATGCCGCAGCACTGTTGTTTACCATTGTCGCGGTCAACTGATTACGGATGGATTTGACATGAAAATCACACTGCTGACCCATTTTAAAGAGTTTGAGAAACGCTCTAATACCGGGCGTCTGGTTGTGGATGTTCTGGGGAGTGCTGCCGAACAGGTCCGGTGGGACAGAATGAATCCGCCTGCGAAACTGATCGAGGAAATTGCGGCCGGCAATGTGGCTCTGATCTACCCCGGCGCCACAAATGACAATGACGGCGACCTTAGCTCTATCTCGCAATGCATAATTATAGACGGCACGTGGCATGAAGCCCGAAAAATCCACCAACGGAGTCCTTATCTTCAGGATATCCGCCGTATCTGTCTGAAAACTGATGGAAAATCTGTGTACAACCTGAGAAAAAACCAGAAAGAGTCAGGTCTGTGTACAGCAGAATGTGTCATTGAAGTACTGCGTCTTTCGGGGAATAGTGAGGAGGCTGAGCGTCTGCAGGAACGTTTTCTGGCATTTATTCGGCCTCCTGGCCTTATGCGGGGGGCGGCACAGGGGCATTAGCGGTACAATTCAACATAATACAATTCCAGGGCGACCCGATAATTGCCTTTTTCATGCTTTGAATTTGTTTTCAGTACCTGCAATCAGCCGCCCGATATTTTCACGGTGCCGGATGATGACTATGATTGCGATCACAAGCGTCACACCAGTTACCGTTCTGCTCTCCCCCAGAAAAAACACCGCAGGCGGCATAACGGCGGCAGCTGAGATCGAGCCGAGTGAAACATAGCGCCAGAAAAACATCACTACTACGAACAGAGCAATCGCTATTGCAATGGCCAGAGGCGCCAGACCCAGAAAAACTCCCAGCGCGGTAGCAACACCTTTACCCCCCTTGAATGCGAGGAATACAGAAAAAACGTGCCCGCAAAATGCAGCAAGTCCAACCCAAGCCGCGAATTCAGCCGGTAACGAACTGTACGAAACGAGCAGCACAGGAAACAACCCCTTCAAACAGTCACCGATCAGCGTGATTATGCCGACCCTCCGGCCTACCGTCCGGTACAGATTGGTTGCACCAATATTGCCGCTCCCCTCATTACGGACATCTATTCCATATGCCTTGCCAAGCAGAAGCCCGGTCGGAATTGATCCAATCAGGTAGGCTGATCCGATAAGCAGCATACATATGATAAACGAATTTCCTGTCACAAGTTATATTCCTGCAATTATTTTCCATCCTTCCGGCTCTTTTGCCAGCTTGAGATGTTCGATGCCGTTCAGTGTCATTTCTTTTCCCCGCAAATGAACTTTCATGCGGTAGCTGGCGGTTGACTCTGCGCGACTGTCTTCAACAGTTATTGTTGGTGTACCGGCTTTGTATGATATCTGTTCAAAATCCCTGAAATTTTTTTCCATGTTTTCTTTAAGTTGCTCAAAATAGATGTTTTTATCGTAGTAACGGAGCGATATAACGGAGAGGTATCGAGAACTGTTCCGTGCATTCAAGGCGTCGGCACGAATAGCAAGTATTTTACCTATCTCAGTAAAATCACGATCCGGTTTACTACAGCCTGATACCTGTAACAGTACCAGGCAGAGCATGCCGAGCAGACGCCCCTTCACTAAAAGAAGGCATCCATGGCTTTGTTTGCATCTTCAATGTACGCGCTGCCGGGGAATTCGCGGGCAAGTTGCCCGAATATCTCACGCCCTTTTGCTTTCTGGCCATCCTCAAGATATGCTCTTCCCAAATAATAGAGAACTTCGTCGCGCCGTGTCGAGTCGGCAAACATTTTGAGAGATTCTTCAAACCGGCTGATTGCAGATTTAAAGGCATCAGTCTTCAGATAGTAGCGTCCAACATACAACTCGTACTGCAATTGTTTGTCGCGACACTCACGATGCTTCTCCTGCACCTCTGCCAGTTGAGCCCCGGTCGGGTAAAGCTTCACATAGGATGTGAAGGTAGTCAGTGCATTTTTAACCGGAGTCTGGTCGGTATCAATGCTGTGAATCTGGTTGAAATAGCTCATCCCCTGGCGATACAGCGCAAAATCGGCTTGAGCGTGTTTCGGGTGCAGTTTGCGAAAATCTTCGTACCCGGCAGCTGCCTCGATATAGTCTTTATTCAGAAAATACGCTTCGGCAATTTTGAGTTCAGCCTTTGTGGACAGTTCGGGAGACTGGTACGTTTCCTTCACTTTTTTCCACTGTGCGATGGCATCTTCATATTTTTCGTCCTGAAAGAACTGTTCGCCTTCTTTAAAGAGAACATCAGCAGGTTTGTTCACCTGCGGCGTGGAACATCCCTGCAAAAAAGCTGCAGCAATAATAAGTGTCGCAATCAGCTTTACTTTCGTTTTCATGCCATATCCTTTTGAAACGATGTCATTACAGGATTCCAGTTCCGCACTCGTCAGCAAGCAACCTGCCGATTATATCATGATTAAGCCAGATTGCCGCTGAACCGGGATTCCAGGAACTGTGAAGCATCAGTCGACCGGTTGAAAGAAATACTATCCGGGATAATTCAGCACAGACCAGCTGTTTCTGATCAATATGCATCTCCATAAGCTCGGAAGAAGCACCCAGCATCAATTCGGCCTGTTCGCGGGTATTGTGCTGCGGCCAGGTTGAAAAATCCTCAATCTGATCCAGAATCGGGGAGGACAGGTAGCGGTCGGCACGCTCCAGAAGGCCGGTAACTGTTTGCCCCTCCTTCAGCATTGCCTGACAGCGAGTCTCAAGTGTTGCGGCAATCTGTTCGCCGGCTTCGCGTCGAATGGCGCTTAAAAGCGGGTAGAGTGATATCTCGACCCCCAGAAATAAAGCACTGGAATTGGTCTGAATTTCCGGGCAGTTGAACACGGTCGCCGAAATCCCCTGAGCGGTTGCTTCGAAGGCGATATCCTCAAGCCGCATCTTCGCAATTCCCTGCACATACGGTGTATAGGATTGCCATCGGTATTTTCCTCCTACCAGCACCCCGGTGCCGTGATAGCCGTACGCCGAGTAACGGACACGAAAACCGGCGCCTTCATTTCGTTCTCGCAGGGCTGAGGTGCCCTCAATCAGATAGCGGAAGGTATCGGCCGTAACCTCGTTGAAACTGGTGTTGCAGAGTTCGCCAAGCGAACTGTTCCAGAAAACGTCCGAAGCCAGATACTTGTCACCGGTGCCTTTGAAAATCCGGTTCAAGAGCGGCATGAAAACGCGAGCCCGCGGAATCCCGCCTGCCATGGAATGGGCCAGGAAAATATTAGCCTCTGCCGGAATGCGTTTGATCAACTCTGATTCCAGTTGTACCAGATGGCTTCTAAGTCGTGCGGTTCCTGCAGCGCACGCTTTTTTAACACTCCCTTCGATAAAACTGATGGTGGCTAAATCATCCGGGCGTGCTTTTTTTAACTGTTCAACCACCGAGGGGAGGCCGTCAACACTCTCCATATCAAAACCGGCCTCCAACGGGATATTAATGATCGTTCCACCCAGAAGTGCTTCTGCGTCAGCCAGTTCTTCAGCATTGAGCGGCCTCAGCGTCCCATCACTATCCCTGCGACCTACCGTCGTACCGATGACTGTCATGCCTATCCGCTTGGCTTCATCAACCAGGCCGTTGGCATAGCCGCGCCCAAACAGCTCTCCTACTAATACCAGCACGTCACCCGATTTGTATCCGGCCGGTTCAGGCAGCTGCTGTAGTGGTCTGTATTCTGTCATATACGTCCCCCGGATTCGGTAAAATAAGCCATCTTTTTATCATAAATTACTCTGTCATGTGAACATAAAAAGCTGCCGTGACATAAGGTCGGTTTTATGCTACGTTGAAACGATATATTCGGGAGACCAATTCACGTGAATAATGACCTGATTCTTCTTGGCCACGGCAGTGGTGGCCGCCTTTCACACCAACTGCTTGATGAACTGATCATACCGATTGTCAGCGGGATTCCATCTTCAGGACAAAATGATGCCGCCCTGCTGGATTCGGTCCCCGGACGGATAGCCTATACGACCGATTCCTTTGTCGTTGATCCGATATTTTTCCCGGGTGGAACCATCGGCAGTCTTGCTGTGCACGGGACCGTCAACGATCTGGCAATGTTGGGAGCCCGTCCGCTCTGGCTGAGTGTCGGATTGATCATTGAAGAGGGCTTCAGCAAGGCTGACCTGAAGACTATACTTGAGGATATGCGCACAGCGGCTGATGCTGCCGGAGTTTCCATTGTTACCGGTGACACCAAGGTTGTTCCGCGCGGCAAGGCCGATAAAATTTTTATTACAACCTCCGGTGTCGGTACTGTTGAGCATGCTATTCCGATTCATGGTGCAAACGCTCAACCGGGAGATGTTATCATTATTAATGGTACGATTGGAGATCACGGCATCGCCGTCATGGCTGGACGCGAAGGGCTTGAGGTCGGCACTGAAATCGCCAGTGATTCTGCTGCACTGAATGGACTGGTCGCCGTTCTCCTTGCTGAAATCGGACCTTCCCTCCATGTGCTCCGGGATCCGACCCGTGGGGGAGTGGCTACAACTATCAAGGAAATTGCCCAGCAGTCAGGTGTTTCCATAACCCTGCAGGAACATGCCTTGCCGGTCAAGTCAGCGGTGCGCGGGGTCTGTTCGATCCTGGGGCTGGATCCGCTCTTTGTCGCAAACGAGGGTAAACTGTTGGCTTTTGTGTCAGCCGATGCAGCAGAGGCGGCTCTGGCGGTTATCAAAAAACATCCGCTCGGTGCTGCCGCCGCTGTCATTGGCTCAGTTGAAGCCGGTCAGGCCGGTCGTGTTCAGATGATGACGACCATCGGCGGCATGCGGTCGGTGGATATGCTCTCCGGGGAACAGCTTCCAAGGATCTGTTGAAATGGCTCAAGAGAAAACACCGGTAACCGCAGCAGTACGTGTATTGCGCGCCGAAAAAATTGAATTTAGTGACCATCCCTACGCATATGAGGAAAAAGGTGGTACATCAGTCTCTGCCCGAGAGCTCGGTGTCGACGAACATACCGTCATAAAAACTCTGGTGATGGAGGATGAAAAGCATAATTCACTGATCATACTGATGCATGGCGATCAGCAGGTTTCAACCAAAGAACTGGCACGCGCGATCGGAGTCAAGCAGGTTTCTCCCTGTACTGCAGAAGCCGCTCAAAAGCAGAGTGGTTACCTTCTCGGAGGAACATCTCCCTTCGGGACCCGTCATGCAATGCCGGTATATCTGGAAGAAAGTATTACCGTTTTGCCGTATATTTACATCAATGGCGGCAAGCGTGGCTATCTGGTCGGGATGGTGCCGTCAGAACTGGTAAGAGTATTGAAACCTCAGATGGTGACAGTAGGCATCAGTGAAAAAAGGGGATCCGTATGATCAGAAAAGCACAAATTGCGGATGTAAAAAACATCCAGAAGTTGTTGATGACTTTTGCCAATCGGGGAGACATGCTCTCCCGTTCACTTTCGGAACTGTACGAGTCTTTGCGGGATTTTTATGTTGTGGAGGATGAGGGCGCTCTTCTGGGAGCCGCTGCACTGCATATCGTGTGGGAGGATCTTGCCGAAGTGCGCTCTGTTGCCGTGGTGGAAGATTGTGGTCGCAAGGGAATCGGCAGCCGTCTTGTTCAGGCCTGCATCTCGGAAGCCCGCGAGATCGGGTTGAAACGGATATTTTGCCTGACTTACAAGCCGGATTTTTTTGCCAAGCATGGTTTTCGTTTGGTGGATAAAGCCGAATTGCCTCATAAAGTCTGGGGTGACTGCATAAAATGTCCAAAATTCCCCGATTGTGACGAAAATGCTATGATACTGGACCTCTGAAATACGAAAGGGCGGCATGGGAAGCCGCCCTTTCGTATTTCTCTGCTTGTAAGAACAACCGTACTATTTGAATTCAACCGAGACCTGATTCCTCCCCCGACGTTTACTTTCAAACATCAGCTTGTCAGCGCGATCGATCAGTGATTCCACCGTATCCCCCTTGCGAGCCACTGTCGCCCCAGCAGAAACAGTTACCTTAAGGGTTTCTCCATTTACAAGTGTCAGCGCAGAATTTTCAACCAACCTGCGCATGCGATCAGTCAGCTTATACAGATCTTCATTCTTTGTATGTACCAGCAGCACGACAAATTCCTCGCCTCCCCAGCGCCCGATAGTGTCAAAAGAACGCAGACTGTTGGCAATAGTCGCACTAATCATTTTGAGGATGCGATCGCCGACGTTGTGTCCATGGGTGTCATTGATCTTTTTAAAATGATCAGCATCAAAAAACATAACCGAAAAATCAAAACCATACCGTTTGAGCTCTTCCAAGCGTGCCGCAATACTTATCTCGACATAACGCCGGTTTGCAATACCGGTCAGTACGTCGTGCATCGCCAGATCCTGAAGTTCTTCAAGTCGCTGGCGGATGGCATAGCGGGGCGAACTGCTGCTGTGGATCTCCACGGCGACCACATAATGCTGGTCAACCTCGCGTACCGGGGCGATCCGTATCGATATCGGCAGCAGGTGTCCTTCTTTGTGGCAGATGTAGGCCTCAACCTCAGTCAGGGCTGAAATTTCAAATACCCGCCGGATCGGGCAGGCCTCACTCTCGCAGAGGTGATTCCCCTGTTTGTCAAGCGGCTTGAAAATGTCACAGTAATTTCTGCCCTGGACATCTGCTGAATTGTAGCCGGTCAGGTTTGTGGCACCCTTGTTCCAATAGGTGATACACCCTTCCTTGTCCACAAAGAAGATGCCGTCATATAGATTGTCCAGAATCTCACGGTAAAAATCGACAGTTTCAAGCATGGCTTCCTCTTTATTCTGTATCGGAATAATCAGATGTAGTACATGACGCGATGATCGGCCTCATTTTTGATGCCCATGTCGTGAGCACGCTGACAAAGGGTTTGCAAAGTCATGCCGCCAAAAAGTGAGTTAAGCAATTCGTTGGCTTCTGCCCAAACGGTCTGGGTCACACATTGCCCTTCAAAAGGGCATTCACTCTTGCGACGCATTTTTTTTGGTGTGACACCGGCACAATCAACCAGCAATACATCCTGCTCGGTGGCATTCAGGATTTCAAGAACGGTAATTTCATCCGGCTTGCGGGATAGCGCGTACCCACCCTGTGGTCCCCTTTTGCTTTTTAGAAGACCGGCACGTTTCAGATTCTGGAAAATCTGCTCAAGATACCGCGGGGAAATCTGCTGCCGACGGGAGATATCCTGAATCTGGGCGGGAGCAGGTCCGCAGTTGTAGGCGATGTCGAACATTGCTCGCAGACCGTATCTGCTTTTAGTGGAGAGGCGCATACTGTTCCTCCGGTTGAAATGAAATGCTGAAAATCTTTACGGAAGCGGGCAATGGTTGTCAAGGAAATAAACTGCCCGGAGGAGCGGCATGTTGCAGCAATTATCGGGCGGTGCGGGCAACTGTTACTGCAATTACGGCCGCTGCTCCGGCTTTTTTCAGTTCTTTGGCACACTCATCCATCGTGCTGCCGGTTGTCATGACATCATCAAGAAGAAGTATCCGTTTATCCGCTACTGATTCCTGTCTGATAACAGCAAATGCCCCTTTTACATTTGAGCGACGCTCCGCGGCCGGCAGTTCAATCTGTGGTTCCGTAGGACGGGTTCTCACGAGAACATTCGTCCTGATCGGTAATGAAAGCTGGTGTGAAAGGACACTCCCGAGGAGTACCGCCTGATTAAATCCACGTTCACGAAGACGTGAGCGATGCAGGGGGACCGGAACAATAAAGTGCGGATTCTGATCAGTCACAAATTCTCTCATTCCCTGCAGAGTCAGGAGAGCGAGCGGCTTTCGCAGATGCGTCATCCGGCTGTACTTGAAGGAATGTATCAGGTCACGAACAGACCCTTCATAGAGAAAGTGCGCCCGGGCAGTATCATAGTGAGGCGGATGGGTCAGGCACGCACCGCAGAAATGATCAAGGCCCGCTCCGGCAAACGGAATTCCGCAGATCGGGCAGAGTGGTGATATAATAAGCGGTAAACGATCATGGCAGATCGTGCAGATATGGATTGTGTCGGCATTCGGGATAAAGGAGTGGCAAATGTGACAGATAGGGGGAAGAAGAACGTCAAGCAGAGCGTTGAGGATCTGCTTGACGGGAATCATTTAAAAACCCAGGTCGGCGTTTACTACCAATACATGAACATCGGTAAAGCGTGGTTTTCGATCGATAATTGTGGTTATCCTGCAGAGCCGGTCCGGTGAATTACAGTCACTACAGAAGCCGGTGGCTGAACAGGGTGTTTTGAAATTGAGTCGTTTTGAATTGGGGGGCGTCGCCCAGGCCTTGACCCGAAGAATGGCGTCCTGAGGGGTGCCGTCAACCAGCTTATTGCGCCCGGCAACGACTATTACCCGGCGGGGACCGAAGAACATTGCTGCAACGCGGTTACCGGTAGCATCGATGTTGATCAGTTCTCCATTGAGAGTCAAGGCGTTGCAGCCCGACAGAAACAGGTCACAGGTAAGCTGACGACGCATGATGGCTATCTTTTCGTCCCGCGAGAAAGCCGGAGAACCATGATTGAGAATCTCTTTACCCTGCTCCCTCAGCACCTGCTCTACCCCCAGAGAAACAATCGACATTGAGCCGCCGAAGCCGACGGTAACAGCATCAGCAGCAGTTGCGATAATATACTCTGCAGCAGCTTCAGGACCTGCACAGTACTTCGCGGTGAAGCCGTTCTTTTCGAGAGATGCTACCGCTTTCAGGCATTTCTGCTCATGAGACCAGCAGACAAGATCTTCCGTCATCGTCATTGCAACCTACTTTCCGGCTTTGATAGATTTTATGATTACCGGAGTTTCTGGGAGGTTCTGGAAAACCATATTAACATTTTGTGTTTTAACCGAAACGATCTTGTCAACAACATCCATCCCCTCAATTACCTTGCCAAAGACGGTATACCCGGCACCATCCGGGTTGGGGCGGTTAAGCATATTGTTATTCACAACATTTATGAAAAACTGTGCGGTGGCACTGTCAGGAGCAGATGTTCGCGCCATGGCAATCGTCCCGCGATCATTTTTCAGGCCGTTGGCGGCCTCGTTTTTGACGGGGGCACCAGTCGGTTTTTGTTTGCGATCAGCGGTGAAGCCACCCCCTTGAGCCATGAAGCCCGGAATGACTCGATGAAAGACCGTGCCGTTATAAAATCCGCTTTTTACGTAATCGAGGAAATTCTTTACGCTGAGCGGCGCTTCACTTTCGAAGAGTTCGATCTTAACATTTCCGAGGCTTGTTTCCATTATTACGACAGGGTTTTTCTTCCCTTCTGCGCAGGCAATTCCTGCGATGAGGCAGACAACTGCTGCTGCGCTCAACATCTTTTTAAGCATGATACCCTCCGGTTTATGTGATTCTGAAGCTGCCGGCACTATACGACAGACAACCCATAAAATCAATAACAGCCCGCACAGTCGCGCACCAGTTCCGCCAGGCATTTGATAAACAGCGGCGAGCTGTTGAGTGACACAATGCGGCGGAAGTTGGTAATGCCAAGGTGATCGGCAACCTCACGATACTCAATGTCAATTTCGTGCAATGTTTCAATATGGTCGGAAACAAAAGACAGCGGCACCATCAAAACATCAGTATGACCTGCTGCAGCAATTTCCTTCAATTTTTCGCCGGTGGACGGCTCCAGCCATTTGACAGGACCGGCTCGCGACTGGAAGGCGAGATGGTGCGAAACATCGCCAAGCTGTTCCATAACAAGCCGTACCGTTGCCTGAATGTGATCAAGATAGGGATCACCTCCGGTAATAAATGACTGAGGCAGGGAATGGGCAGAAAAAAAGAGTTGTACTCTGGAACGTTCAGAAAACAGTGCCAGGGATTGTTCAATCTTTTCCACCAGGGCATTGATATAGAGCGGGTGATCGAAAAACTGACGGACGGACCGGACCTCAAGCGGGGAAGAACATTTTTTCAGCGAGCGCCCCAGATCATTAAAGCTTGATCCGGATGTGGCCCGGGAATAATGCGGGTAGAGCGAGACGGCGATGATCCGTTTGATACCTTCCTTCTCAATAGCTTCCAACGCTTCCCTAACAAATGGGTGCCAGTAACGCATAGCGACAAAGCAGCGATATGATCCTCCCAACGCGCTTTCAAGTGCTTCCGCCTGCTGCTCTGTCAACTCACGCAACGGCGACTTGCCTCCGATCTGTCGGTAGTTGGCGGCGCTCTTGGGAGCCCGGCGCTTTACGATCATCCGGGCAATAAACGGCTGCAAAAAGACCGGTCCGATTTTGATAATATCCCGATCTGAAAAAAGGTTGTAGAGAAACGGCTCGACTGACTCCAGCGAATCAGGCCCCCCCATTTGAAGCAGCAACACAGCGGTTTTTTCAGACATCTCTCAGGCCCGTATCATGGTCAGCAGCATCTTGAACGGCTTGACAGCTTTCAATTCATGGGGAATATTAGCCGGCATGATAATCATCTGTCCGGAGTGTACGGTTTGCACTTCTCCGTTTATAACCACCTCAGCCTCCCCGTCAACCACCTGGACAACGGCATCGAAAGGAGCGGTGTGCTCGCTCAACCCCTGTCCGGCACCGAACGAAAACATCGTCAGCGTCCCGATTTTCTTGTCGATCAGTGTCTTGCTGACGACCGAACCCTCCTGATATGAAACAAGCTCACTTAACGTCAATGCCGTGCCGATCAATTCCATAAAAGCTCCCGTCATTCTTCGGTTTATATACTTCAGCCATACTATCGCATCAGCAAAAAAAAACAAAGGCGGAAAACCGAAGTTTTCCGCCCATGTGCAAATCTAAGTAAACTATTTGGGTATTACAGGGAGCAGACGTACTTTTTAGTACATTCCGCCGCCGCCCATACCACCCATGCCACCCATACCACCAGGCATACCGCCACCCATTGCGCCGCCGTCATCCTTCGGTTTCTCGGCGATCAGTGCCTCGGTTGTCAGCATCAGTCCTGCGATTGAAGCTGCATTCTGAAGAGCGCTGCGGGATACTTTGGTCGGGTCGATAATGCCTGCTGCGATCATATCGACATATTCATCATTAGCGGCATCGTATCCAAAGGCATCAGTGCCGTTCTTGACCTTGTCAACTACGATCGAAGCATCGATCCCTGCGTTTTCTGCTATCTGGCGGATCGGTGATTCAAGGGCAGCCTTGATCACAGTCACGCCGAACTGCTGTTCATTAGCCAGTGTGAGACCTACAAGTGCGCTCATGGCACGGATATAAGCAACGCCGCCTCCAGGGACAATACCCTCGTCAACAGCTGCGCGGGTTGCGTGCAGTGCATCTTCAACACGAGCTTTTTTCTCTTTCATTTCAACTTCGGTTGCGGCACCGACTTTGATAACGGCTACGCCGCCAACGAGTTTGGCCAGACGCTCCTGAAGTTTTTCCTTATCATAATCACTGGATGACTCTTCAGCCTGGGCACGCAGCATCTTGACGCGGCCCTGAATAGCTTCTTCTTTGCCATTACCGTCGATGATGGTGGTGTTGTCTTTATCAATGGTGATACGCTTGGCCTGGCCGAGCATGTCGATAGTCGTCTGGTCGAGTTTGAAGCCGACTTCTTCGGAGATAACCTGTCCACCGGTCAGAATAGCAATATCTTCGAGCATGGCTTTACGACGGTCACCAAATCCCGGAGCTTTAACTGCACAGACATTCAGAACGCCGCGCAGTTTGTTTACAACCAGAGTTGCCAGCGCTTCGCCATCGATGTCTTCTGCGATGATCAGTAGAGGACGGCCTGATTTTGCACTTGTCTCCAGAACCGGCAGAAGGTCCTTCATGTTGGAGATCTTTTTGTCGTGGATCAAGATCATGGCGTTTTCGATGGAACATTCCATACGCTCAGGATCAGTTACGAAGTAAGGGGAGAGATAGCCACGGTCAAACTGCATGCCTTCAACAGTTTCAAGTGTAGTTTCCATTGCCTTTGCTTCCTCAACAGTGATAACGCCCTCTTTACCGACTTTTTCCATTGCTTCGGCAATGATGTCGCCGATAGTTTTGTCGTTATTGGCAGAGATTGTACCAACCTGGGCGATTTCTTTGTGATCCTTGATCGGTTTTGAAATTTTCTTCAGCTCAGCAACAATGGCCTCAACTGCCTTATCGATGCCGCGCTTGATTTCCATAGGATTGTGCCCTGCAGCAACCAGCTTTGAGCCCTGCTTGTAAATAGCCTGAGCCAGAACAGTTGCAGTTGTGGTGCCGTCACCGGCAACGTCGGAAGTCTTGGAAGCAACTTCCTTGACCAGCTGTGCTCCCATGTTTTCAAACTTGTCTTCCAGTTCGATCTCTTTGGCAACGGTTACGCCGTCTTTCGTAATCAGCGGTGAACCATAGGATTTGTCGATAACTACGTTGCGCCCTTTTGGTCCGAGCGTCACTTTAACGGTGTCAGCGAGGATGTTAACACCTTTCAGGATTGCGTTGCGGCCATCCTGGTCGAATTTGATAATCTTTGCAGCCATGTGGTATTCCTCCGTGTTTGATAGGTATTTGTAGGGGCGAATTGCGTTCGCCCGGATTTGTTCATCGATCAGGGCGCATGCAATTCGCCCCTACTGAAATATTATTCAACAACAGCCAAAATGTCGTCTTCACGCATCATCAAATAGTCGTTACCATCAACTTTAACTTCAGTACCGGCATATTTGCCGAACAGAACGATATCGCCGACTTTAACATCCAGCGGCAGCACTTTGCCGTCTTCGGTTTTCTTGCCATTACCTGCAGCTACGATTTCACCGCGCTGTGGTTTTTCTTTAGCGGTCTCAGGAATGAAAAGTCCCCCTGCGGTTTTGGTTTCTTCTTCTACTCTTTTCACGATGATGCGGTCCTGAAGTGGTCGTAAATTCATCTGATTCTTCTCCTTTCTATCTGTGTGGTGTGATGGTAAAGATGAAATTAGCACTCGCAACTGTCGAGTGCTAATACTCACGGAATATAAACAGCGCCTCCTCAAAAATCAAGGGGTATCTTGAATATTTTATGGCAGAGTATAAATCTGAAGAACGATTTGTATAATCAGGTCGGCTCAACCCATCCCTTGGCACGTTGCAAGGCCTTCTCCCATTCCCGCTGCAGCGCTTCAGCATGACCTCGTTCCATGATCGGAACAAACATCCTGTTCTGCTGTCGAGTGGTGGGAATTTCATCCCCTTTACCCCAGTATCCAACCGCCAGCCCCGCCAGAAAAGCGGCTCCGAGAGCTGTGGTCTCACTGATACTGGAGCGTATCACCGGCACGCCAAGCAGATCGGCCTGAATCTGCATCAGGAGGTTGTTGACCGAGGCTCCGCCATCCACCCTCAGTTCAGGAAGAGTGATTCCGGAATCATTCTCCATGGCCCGTACCAGATCGACAGTCTGCAGGGCTATGCTTTCCAGTGTCGCCCGGGCAATATGAGCGGCAGTAGTGCCGCGGGAGATGCCGGTAATGGTGCCGCGCGCATACGGATCCCAGTGCGGTGCACCGAGTCCGGCAAAAGCTGGCACCAGGCAGATCCCGCCGTTGTCGGGGACCGATGCTGCCAGCGGCTCGACATCTGCAGACGAACCGATGATTCCGAGACCGTCACGCAGCCACTGAATGGCCGCGCCGGCCGCAAACACACTCCCTTCAAGGGCGTACTCGAGACGGTCGCCAATCTGACACGCCACGGTCGTCAGCAGCCGGTTGCGGGAAACCACCGGGGTTTCTCCCGTGTGCATCAGCATGAAACAGCCGGTTCCGTAGGTATTTTTAACCATACCGGGGCTGGTACATCCCTGACCAAAAAGAGCTGACTGCTGGTCGCCAGCCATCCCCGCGACCGGAATCGGCCGGGAGAAAAGAGCGGGAGCGGTTTCTCCATACCTGGCACTGGATGCTGAAATTCCCGGAAGCATGGCGGCGGGAATCCCGAGAATTTCGAGAAGTTCAGCGTCCCAGGTACTGTTATGAATATTGAACATGAGCGTTCGGGAGGCGTTGCTCACATCGCTGAGATGGCAACGGCCACCAGTCAGGTTCCAGAGCAACCAGGAATCGACCGTCCCGAAAAGGAGTTCCCCCTTCTCCGCTCTCCTGCGGGCATCAGGCACATTGTCAAGGAGCCAGGCAAGCTTGGTCCCTGAAAAATACGGATCTATCACCAGACCTGTTTTCTCGCGGAAAAGCTCCTCCAGACCTTCGGATTTGAGACGTTCACAAACGTCCGCAGTACGACGGTCCTGCCAGACAATAGCGTTATGAACCGGCCGGCCGCTCTGCCGGTCCCATACAAGGGTCGTTTCCCGCTGGTTTGTGACACCTATAGCAGCGATGTCGCTTGCAGTCAAACCGGCCTGACTGATGGCTGCGATCGCCACATCCAGCTGAGAGGACCAGATTTCGAGCCCATCCTGTTCGACCCATCCCGGGCGGGGATATATCTGACGCAACTCCTTCGTGGCCATCGATCTGATTTCAGCAGCATGGTCGAAAACAATGGCCCGGGAGCTCGTGGTGCCCTGGTCAAGCGCGAGTATATATCTCATCAACGACCCCTTTATTCACGGTTTAAGACCGTTTTCGGTACTTGTACAGCTCGGGTCAGGAATGTTCCCGATCCCCGCCGAGCTTGTCAAATACTCTCATAAGCTCAATGGGAAGGGGAAAAACAATAGTGCTGTTTTTCTCCACAGCGATCTCGGTAAGCGTCTGCAGGTAGCGCATCTGCATGGCGGCAGGGTTCTGACTGAGGGTGTTTGCGGCTTCCAGCAACTGACGGCTTGCCAGGAGTTCGCCTTCCGCGGCAATCACCTTGGCGCGTTTTTCCCGTTCAGCTTCAGCCTGTTTCCCCATAGCCCTCTGAATCTGTTCAGGAAGATCGACACTCTTGAGTTCGACAGCGGAGACCTGAATTCCCCATGGTTCGGTGGATGAGTCGATGATTTCACGGAGTCTCAGACTCAACTTTTCGCGATCCGCCAGCAGTTCGTCAAGAGTTACTTCACCAAGAATTGAACGCAGTGTGGTCTGCGCGATCTGGCTGGTGGCATAGTTATAGTTCTCCACTCCGAGAATGGCCTGCGTGGCATCCATTACCTTGAAATACACAACCGCACTGACCTTCAGGCTGACATTATCGCGGGTTATAATATCCTGACTCGGCACATCCAGCACCACCGTACGGAGACTGATACGCACTGCCGTCTGGAACGGGCGGAAGACGAATACGAGTCCCGGACCTTTTGGTTCCTTGTTCACTTTACCCAGCGTGAACACCACTAGCCGTTCATACTCATTCACTACTTTGAGACAGCTGACAAGCCAGACGAATGCAATGAAAAGAAATGGCGCGATACCGAAACTCATGTTGTACAGTGCGTGCATGATTTCCTCCGAAAACAGTGGTGGTTAGGTACGATAACTATAACCTAAAACAGACCGGGGTCAATCCAATTTCAGGACGTTGCGCCGGAAGTTCTGGAAAAAGGAGCCGTACGAATGTATTATGCAAGATCGTGACGGCAGACGGAAAACATCAGGAGTAACCATGGCCTTACCATCAACCATCTATCGTGCACAGATCCAACTTGCCGACATTGACCGGGGAGTGTACGAAACACTTCAGGCAACCGTTGCCCGTCACCCGTCGGAAACCGAGGATCGACTTGTGGCGAGACTGCTTGCATTTGCGCTCTTCTTTGAGTCTGGGCTGGCATTCACAAAAGGCATAAGCGCTGTAGAAGAGCCGGATCTCTGGGTGAAGGGGCCTGATGATCGCACTCTCCTCTGGGTGGAGGTTGGCATCCCTGATGCGGACCGGATTATTAAAGCGGGACGCCATACGGTAAAAATTGTTCTGATAGCCTGCGGCAGGTCTTTTCCGGCCTGGGAACAGCAGCAGCTGCCAAAACTGGGCTGCGTATCCAATCTGACGATCGTGAGTTTCGATCAACCGTTCATCAGCCGACTGGTCGCTACGCTGGGCCGTTCCATACAGTGGGAGGTCACCATTACTGACGGTAACCTGTATATCAATGTCGGTAACGAGACCTTCGAGACGGTGCTTCAGATACGGGCGGGGACCAGATAGTTTCCCCCGTGAAGACAACTGTTGTTATTCTCCCGCCTCATATTATCGTATAAAAGGTGTCATCCATGACTTCAAGAGAACGGACGTTATCACTGGTTCTGCTTTTGTTATTCGCACTGACAGTATGCTCCTGTGCCGGAGTTACGCCGCTGACCGCCGGGCGACCACAGGAGGAGGCATTCCGGCCGGCCCTGAAAATGGAAACATCCACACTCAATATTCCGCTGGAAACATCGACGGACGATCTTGCCAGAGTACTGAACCAGACGGTCCGCACGGATTTATACAAAGGGTCTTCCGGGACAAGAGGAATGACTGCGGAAGTGATGCGCAGCGCTCTGATAGTCGTCACCGCTGCAGACAACTATCTGTATGTTACGCTGCCGGTCAACCTGAAGCTCAGTTACGGAATATTTGAAACGCCGGTCATTCCCCTCAGAATTAAATTCAGGATCAAGGCCGCCATTACACCTGATTGGCGAATTCATGCGGAGATAAGCTACCAGGGACTCGGTGACCTGCTCGCAGAAGATCTTCGGATCGGACCGCTGTCGTTTAAACCACGCAGCATCGTGGAGGGGATTACACAACCGGTGCAAAAGATATTGTCTGATCTGATCGCACAGAAAATCAACGAAACGTTCCCATTGAAAATGCAGATAGCAAAGGCCTGGAACGCACTGCAGAAGCCGGTTCTACTCGACAAAGAGTACCGGGCCTGGCTTAAACTTTCCCCACAGGCGGTGATGATGTATCCGCTGACAACCGCGAACAACCGGGTGAAACTGAGCGTGGGGATCAGTACCTTTGCCGAGCTCGTAGTCGGCCCGGAACCGGCGGCACCGACGCCGCGGCCACTCCCCGATCTCAGGCCGGTCAACACATTCGACACTACGTTCCGGATTGCCCTGAACGCCGATTTATTCTACCGGGAACTTCGTGGTATCGCTTCTACAAGACTACTTGGAAAAAAGTTTGACTCCGATGGCAGAAGCATAACGATCAAGGATTTCGACCTGTATGGTAACGGGGATAAAATCGTCGTTAAGCTGGAAACCATCGGAGCGCTGGAAGGAGTATTCTATCTGACCGCCCGGCCGCTATTCAACCCGCAGACAAACATGTTCTCCGTTGAGGATGTGGACTTTGACATGAAGACCGAGAATCTGCTGCATCAGTCGGCCGACTGGTTTCTGCACGGCACGATCCGGAGCATGATCCAGGAAAAACTCAACCTGGACCTGACCGTGCGCCTGGAACAGACACGGCAGATGGCCGGAAAGGCGTTGGCAAGAGTGCCGCTGACAGATTACATTTTTCTGAGAGGTGAGGTAAAGAACCTGACGTTTAAAGAGGTGATTGTTCAGCAGGAGAAAATATCCATCAGGATTTGCACCGATGGTGAATCCGCAATGGTCTTCCAATAAAGAGCCCTGTGTGGAAAATGGATACGGCAGTTGCAGCATTCAATCAAGGCAAAAAGGAGCCTATTCAGGACAAAAATCAGCTATCCAAGCCTTATCAGCACTACACCTGTCATGATAAAGAGTGTCGAAAAAATTCGGATCCTGCCGCAGGATTCTTTGAGAAAGAGTATGCCGATCAGGACACCGATGACGATGCTGACCTGCCGAACCGGCACGGCATAACTCACCTGAGTCAGGTTGAGACCGTAACGGAAGGTCAGGAAGGATGCCATCATGATCGGACCGCTGCAAAGGATCAGACCCCAGTGCTCACGCAGTTCCGCACCGATCATGGTGCGGTATTTCGGGCGGAACATGTTGAAGGACATCAGAAAGAGCATCAGCAGCACCAGTATATAGGTGAAGTAAAGCGGCGAATAGTTTCTGACCCCGCTTTTTTCTGCAATCGACCCGATGGAGTAGATGAAGCCTGCCGACAGGGCATCGCGCACCGACGGGCTTTTCAGGTTACGGAAAGGACGTATCAATTCGGCGAACGACAAACACTCCAGCTGTATCGAATAGGTACCAAACAACACCAGCAGGATACCACAGACTCCCGGAAATGACAGTCGCTCACCCAGCAGGAAGATCCCCCAGATAGGCACATAGATCATTGAGGTCTGGCAGAGCGGATAGACTACCGAAAGGTCCCCTCCCCGGTAGGCACGGCCATTGAGGAGATGATAGAGCACAAAACAGACCGCGGCAAGGAGGACCATCAGCACGGTATGGATATCCGGGGGACGGAACGACTCCTCGAGTAGCGGTATGACCAGAGAGAACAGCCCGCCGGAGGCGACGAACATCCACCAGATAAAGACTGTTTTGTGACGGCTCCGCTTGACCAGCAGGTTCCAGAGGGCGTGCATGACAGCCGAGATGATGATCAGAGTAAAGGCGAAGTGGCTCATGGAACGAGTATAGCCGAGACATGCGGGGGAATGTTGAAAAAATTAGAGTGGTCGCGACCCTGTCATGACACCGTGCAAATTCGAAGGATCGGTTTCCCGGGCAACGAAATCTTTGGCAAAGTTTTGCACCAGTGGCATGAACTCCCGGAAATCGGCACGCAGAGCTTCATAATGCCGGATCAGTTCCGCTTCGCCCCCTGCAAGTGGATTGGTGCGGACCACCCGTCGCGACATCCGCTCCAGTGCTGAGCCGATACCGCTCACCTCCCGGTATGAGGGGAGCAGCTCCTCGAAAATAATCGGCAGAAGTTTTTGCAGACGTTCCGGCAACTCGTCCCGTTGATTTTCAATAGTTAGCCGGGTCCTGGCGAGAAAAACGTCAAACGGTTCTATCGACCAGCGGTTCCACTCTGCGACAAGAAAATGATCATAGAACAGGTCGATCAGCACCCCGCGATACAGCCCGTAGTGCGGATCGAGGCGAAGCCTGCTCCGCCGGAACAGTTCATCCCGACTCGCAAAAGTGTCTATTCCGCGGTGCAGGGTGAGCCCCTGCCTGATGCGCTCGGGAAACTGGTCCGCCAGCGGTCCTTTAACAAAATCCCCCATGAAGTTGCCGATCAGGATCTGTCCGTCGTCACCGGATAGCAGCATGTGGAAGAGAAAATTCACGGGAAGCCGGACCCGATAGTGAAGCTGAACTGACGGGGTGAAAAAATCCCGGTTGAACGGTCATAGGTCCGTTCGACTAACGTCACACGATCATTATGGTCGATCAGCAGTACCGTAGTTGAACGGGTGCCATAACCTTCATCGTCGATAAATATCGGAGAGAGCAGGCGTTCCCGCTCGGGGCCTACCCCGGTATCCGGCAGCAGGGCAGCGCTAAATGGAGCCGGATCAGACATCGCCGCGAAAACCAGTTCCGGATCTATGTGCGTCTGCTGTACAATAGCTTCAAACCGTGACGTAGCAACTGTCACCTTGGGCCAGCAGGTGTCAAGAAGATGATTGGAAAGACCATGGACTCCCGGAGTGACCGGCCCGGATGAACCACCCCGATTGGTGAAATAATGCAGTTCCCTACTGTTTCCGTACAAAAGATTAAAACCATCGTACCGCTCTCCCTCACGATTGAGAACGCCCAGAAATTCTACGGGAGTCACTAGCAGATTCCGGAGAAATGAAGCGACCAGATTGCCGCGCGAGGGGGCATCGACAACCATTTTTCGAGGATCTCGGTAATTGGTGACCGCTGCAA
Source organism: Geobacter sp. (assembly GCA_009885845.1). Lineage (GTDB taxonomy): Bacteria > Desulfobacterota > Desulfuromonadia > Geobacterales > Pseudopelobacteraceae > JACRCG01. The sequence goes on along the minus strand of VFJW01000051.1, from coordinate 11,587 downwards.
GTGTGCCGTATGCTGTCACCCCTAGCCAGGTTCCCCCGGCCTGCCGGTCCCTGCCGGCAAGCACGTACGGGGCATCATTCCAGAAACATGCCGGGTCGGTCGGACGATCACGGAACTCATCCCGGTTTGCACCCAGAATAAGTCGATAGTCCGGATGACAGTTATATGCGAGTACAATCAGGCACACAGCAAAACCTCACACCGAGACGAACATCTCTTTCTTCATCTTAATTGTGCATTTGAGTATATTCATTGTGCTCTCCTTCCCGAGCCTGACAAAGCTTCTTAAGACTTTTACCCTTCCTGCTGCTGGTTGTATATATATCACTTTCATTCGATTAATTGCATGACAAACCTTAACCAAAAAATCGACATACAGCGACAGCTGTGATTGTCTCCTAAACGACATGCAGAGTGCTTATCCAGTGCTACTGACAAGGAATACAAATATCTGTTCCCGGTTAATTTATGGAGTATAATGTGGACATGAAAAGAGAATTCCGATGAACAGCAGATTTGATTTAGTCATACTCGGGTCCGGTTCAACAGCATTTGCTGCCGCAATACGCGCAACAAGTTACGGGGCACGTGTTCTGATGTTTGAAAAAAGCGTTCTGGGAGGCACCTGTATCAATTGGGGGTGCATACCGAGCAAGACACTGATTCATGCGGCACTTTTCAAACATGAAGCTCAACTTGGGAACAGTATCGGCTTGAACAGTGACGAATTCAGCACCATAGACTCAGATCGGCTATTCAGACACAGAGATGCTGTTGTTACTAAGCTGCGTCAGGATCGTTATCTTGACGTACTGAAAAACATGAGGGGGCTGGAGTTGGTCAAAGGGACTGCTCGATTCATCGATCCTCACACCGTTGAATGCGGTGGCCTGCACTATAGCTCCGACCGGTTTCTCATTGCCGTTGGCGGCAACCCGCGTATTCCCTCTTTGCCCGGCATTGAGAAATGTTCTTATGACACCAGTCGCAGTGCCCTGCTGCTCAAGATTCTTCCCGCCTCGCTGGTAATAATCGGCGGTGGCGTTATCGCTGTTGAGCTGGGTCAAATGTATCACCGGCTCGGATGTCGCGTAACCATTCTGGAGCATGGTCCCCGCATACTTCCGGCCATTGAGCGGGAGACTTCCCTCTCGTTACAGGAAATTCTGGAAAAGGAAGGAATCAAAATAGTGACAAATGTGAATATCAGCTCTCTGGACAAGCTTGGGGTGCTTAACGTGGTAAATGCCGAAGTTGATGAACGGCAGCATATATTTACCGGAGAAAAAATTCTTCTCGCGGTTGGCACAGTACCGGCCACATCAAATATCGGACTGGAATCGACAGGAGTGACACTGAACGACGAGGGGTTTATTGTAACAGACCGGCATATGCGCAGCTCCGCAGATGGTATCTGGGCTGCCGGAGATGTGGTTGGCAACATGATGATCGCCACGACCGGCGCTAAAGAAGGGATCGTTGCGGTAGATGACATGTTTAACAAGGGGTGCGGCTGTGCTATGGATTATCTGGCGGCACCAATGGCTATTTTTACCGACCCGGAAGTTGCCATGGTTGGTCATACAGAAGAAAGTGCCCGGGATGCCGGTTTCGATTGCGTTGTCAACTGCATGCCGGTCAGCGCTATTCCCAAGGCGCACGTTACCGGCATGACAGACGGCGTAATCAAGATGATAGCCGATCGGGTTACCGGTCGCATTCTTGGCGTTCATCTGGCCTGCCACCGGGGGGCGGACATGATCAATGAGGCGGCTCTGGCATTGCACATGCGGGCTACGGTGGCTGACATTGCTTCCACGATGCATGTGTACCCGTCTATCGGCGAAGGGCTCAAGCTCTGTGCTCAGGGGTTCAGTCGTGATATAAATCGTCTCTCCTGTTGCGCCGAATGAATATGTGAGGAGGTGGTAAAGCCATGCATGACCTGTTACCGGTTGGGGAAGATCTACGCCGCGCCGTCAGGTGGATATCTGGATACCTTCAGGAAAATTCTGATCAGCCGCTTCAGGCGCTTGTCCAGAAAGCAATATTCACGTTTGATCTGTCCCCAAAGGATGCCGATTTTTTGATCGGGTTCTACAGCAGGAAACCAACCATTTAATAGCTGTACCGGTGATCATGGCGGATTGCCGGCAAATTCGCGTATGCCGGTTCAGTAACCATCCCGCCCGGAAATTTCCGGTTTTGCGCATCAGTCACCTCAGTCATTCAATTATCCTCCATGTCTGCCAGTTGATACGGATCCTCTGGTCCGGCTGCAGCCACCATCCTTTACACGGCGTATACCCCGTGACAATTCAAATAGTGCTACCACCTCTCCCGGCAAACAGGAGTATAATGATCCTGTACGAATAAAAGTCCGCTACCAGTTATTGTGACAGGTATGCAGGGCTCTTTTGAGCAGAGAGGAGATTTGTCATGTTAGTCATTACCGGTGCGACAGGAAATATAGGTAGTAAAGCGACAGAGATACTTTTGGCAAAAGGGGAAAGGGTACGAGTTATTGGCAGAAATCATCTTCACCTGCGACAGTTTGTCAATAAAGGCGCCGAAGCGGCGACAGGAGACATGAGAGATGCTGCTTTCCTTGCAGACGTATTTTCTGGCGCTGATGCTGTCTTTTCAATGATTCCTCCCAATTATTCAGCTCCCGATTTCAGGGCATACCAGAATCGGATCGGTTCAAACATAGCTGATGCAATATCGAAGAGTGGAATCAGGTACGTGGTCAATTTAAGTAGCCAGGGAGCTGAGTTGCCGGGTGGAACCGGCCCTATAGTCGGCCTGCATGATCAAGAAGAAAGGTTGAATAGACTTGCAGAAGTACATGTGCTGCATCTGCGCCCCACATATTTCATGGAAAACCTGCTGATGAATATTCCGCTCATTAATCAGTTGGGTATTGCCGGATCAGCTGTAAGAGGAGATCGCAGGTTTGCCATGATTGCAACGCTGGACATTGCCGCCAAAGTTGCCGAGCATCTGGTAAGACGGGACTTCTCCGGCAAGGTCGTGAATGATCTGCTTGGTCAGCGGGATCTTACACTTGATGACGCAATTGCTGTTATTGGCACTACTATCGGCCGACCTGGACTCAAGTATGTGCAGTTCCCGTATGATGAAGCTGAAAAAGGGATGACCGCAATGGGAATAAGTCCCGACATGAGCAGGCTGTACATCGAAATGAGCGCGGCACTCAATGACGGGCTATTTGCCGCTGATAGACCACGGACAGCGGAGAATACAACATCCACAACTATTGAGGAATTTGCAGAAACTTTTGCGGCTGCCTTTGAGGCCGCGACTCTCAAAAAGGCAGCTTAACCCGGCTACCCTGCTGCCGGTGTAGGTTCACTGAAAGGAGTTGAGTGAAATGAATGCAACAGTGAGTGTTCATGAACTGCGGCAGTTGATCTCAGTTGGTTCTGTCAACCTGATAGACGTTCTCCTGCCGGAGGTTTTTGCCGGTCGGCGTATTCCCGGCGCCTCTAACGCCTGCGTCTATGAAATGGTATTTCTGGACAGGATAGCTGACAGCGTCCCTGATCGGGATAAGGCCATAGTTGTCTACGATGACAGCGGCACGACTCTTGCCGCCCGAACTGCCAAAGAAAAGCTGGAGAGTGCCGGGTACCGCAATGTGGCCGTTCTGGAGGGGGGACTGCAGGCCTGGCAGGCGGCCGGACTTGCGGTTGAGCCTGCCGAACCGATCGCACTATCGGCCGCGATCTGTAACGGCGTGTATCGTATCGATGCAGAAAAGAGTGTGGTCGAATGGAGCGGACGTAATATAAACAACCGCCATCATGGCCGCATTTCCATAATTGAAGGAGAAGTTATTCTGGAGAATGACCGCCCGATATCCGGCAGGTTTGTGCTCGACATGAAAACCATAACAAACCTGGATCTTCAGGATGAAAACTGGCGGGAAATGCTTCTCCGGCATTTGAAATCTGAAGATTTTTTCGATGTAAATCGCTATCCAACGGCAACATTTGAATTACACGGTGCGGCGGCAATTGCCGAATGCACGCCGGGAACTCCGAATATGGAAATTGCCGGTTCACTGACTGTCAAGGGAACGAGCCATTCGCTCTGCTTTCCGGCCATAGTTGCAACGCAGGAGGATGGAAGTCTCAAGGCACAGGCGACACTGAATTTCGACCGTACACTTTGGAATGTATGTTATGGCTCAGGCAAATTTTACGAGCAACTCGGCATACATCTTGTGAATGATTTCGTCAGCGTAGATTTGTTTATTGTTGCACGGGAACCGGAAATAGCGGTGTGCTGACTCTCTCACAGGTGGCGCCGGAACCAGGAAACAATTGCGTCACTGTTTTGGGAACCGGACAGACGGTCGGCAATTTTGCCCTGCCTGATCAGAATCAGTACAGGAATGCTGTTCACACCGAAGCGTTGTGCAAGTGCCGGGTCTTCCTGAGAGTTGATCTGTGCCACAGCAGCCTCACCCGCCAACAGTTCAGCCACTTTTCGCACCGTCGGGGCAAATGCTGCGCAATGCGGACACCACGGGGCCCAGAACTCTGCCAGTACCGGACCGCTATAGTCATTAACGAAGGCATCGAAAGTCCGCGACGTCAGTTGGTGCGGTCTATAGTACAGCGGCGGCAACTCCTTGTGACAGTTACCACACCGTCCCTGTTTTCCTTCTTTTTCTGCTGGGATCCTGTTTTTGGTACCGCAGAAGCCGCAGCTGACAGTATACGTTGCCATTTCAGCTCCTTCAGCTGTGAGTCTGCCGTACAAAATTGAGCGTTCCTCCGGCCAATAGTTCCTGACGCTGACGGTCTGAGACTTCCAGTAGTGTGAGGATCACCCTGCCGTTGACTACTACCGGGATCTCACTGATGCCGCTTTCGACAAGATGCCGTATGCCGGGAATGGATATCTGGTCGCCTTGCGTGAAAAGCCCTATATCCACCGGATTTTTGAACACCAGCGGTACGATGCCGAAATTAACCAGGTTGGCTTTGTGAATACGAGCGAAACTTTTGACTATTTTGGCACGAATCCCCAGATAGCGGGGTGCAATGGCAGCATGCTCTCGAGAAGATCCCTGACCGTAGTTCTCACCGGCTATAACCACTCCGTTTCCGATAGCCCGTGCACGAGCAGGAAACTCTGCATCCAACTGTTCGAAAACATGCTCGCTGATTGCCGGAATATTGCTTCTCAGCGGCAGGACCTTGTTGCCGGCAGGCATGATGTGATCGGTGGTGACATTGTCACCAAGCGTAATGACCACTCCCATTTCCAGTGATTCAGGCAATGCCTCGAATTCCGGAAACGGGACGATATTGGGCCCGGTTTTTATTTCAACGGCAGAGCCATCCTCGAGCGGAAAAATGATTCCGGAATCGTCCAACAGGTACTTTTCAGGATTTTCCACTGCCGGGTACGGCCTGATATCACCCATTATCCGTGGGTCGGTTATGACCCCGTATATGCCGGATGCGGCGGCGGTTTCCGGAGAACAGAGATACACCTTGTCGCCTTTCGTACCGCTGCGGCCCGGGAAATTTCGCGGGAAGGTGCGCAGACTCACCTGATCGGTCCCCGGCGCCTGTCCCATTCCGATACATCCCAGACAGCCGGATTGGTGGATACTTACTCCCGCCATCAACAACATCAAAATACCGCCATCCTGGGCAACATTTTCCAACGCCTGACGACTGCCGGGATTAACATGAAAGTGAACGCCGGCTGCAACCCGATTTCCTTCCATAATCCGGCAGGCGGTCATCAGATCCCGGTATGATGAGTTTACCGAACTGCCGACGATAACCTGATCGACGTGAGTGCCCGCAACCTCCCTGACCGGCACCACATTATCCGGTGACGAAGGACAGGCTATCAAGGGCTCCAATGCAGAAAGATCAATCTCATCATACTCGTCGTACACCGCACCTTCATCGGCCGCCAGCGACTGCCAGCTATCACCGCGGCCCTGTGACACCAAAAATTCACGCGTACGGTCATCCGAAGGGAATATGGATGAGGTCGCTCCCAACTCTGCACCCATGTTACCGATCGTAGCGCGGTCGGTAACAGAGAGGGTTCCTACACCGGGCCCGAAATACTCAATGACTTTACCTACGCCGCCTGCAACGGTGTGACGCCGCAGCATTTCAAGTATAACATCCTTCCCTGATACCCAGTCCGGAAGTCTGCCGATCAACTTGACACCCATGACCTTCGGACACGGGAGACTAAACGGATGCCCGGCCATCGCCAGGGCGACATCAAGCCCTCCCGCGCCAATTGCCAGAACAGACAGCCCGGCGGCTGTCGGGGAATGTGAATCCGCACCGAGAAGCGTGATACCCGGCATCCCAAAGCGTTCCAGATGCACCTGGTGGGATACGCCGTTGCCCGGCCTGGAAAGATGTACCCCGAATTTCATGGCCGCCGATGTTAAAAAGGCATGGTCATCGGCATTCTTGTAATCGGTCTGCAGCAGATTGTGGTCGATATACTGGGCCGCCAGTCCTACTTTCACCCGTGGCAGTCCCATGGCGATAAACTCCAGCATCGCCATTGTACCGGTGGCGTCCTGCAGCAGCGTATGGTCTATTTTGATCGAAATCTCAGAACCTGGAACCAGCTGACCTTCCACGAGGTGGGCCTCCAGAATTTTGGTTGTCAGATTTTTACTCATGTCCGCCACCACCTTTCTTTTTGTATGATTATACACCTTTTTTCGTCTTTTGGTTGCGCATGCGTCCCGTTTTATTTCAGTAAATGTCAGCGCTTAATTCGTCTCGGCGCATTAGGTGACCGGACACTATTGGTGCAGATTCTATTGAATCATCCGCATGTTTGTTTTATTGTCAAACAACTTTAGTAACATTTATGCCAATTCTTTCGCGTAACAGGAGCATTTTATGAATATCTCGAAAATCGGCATACTCACCGGTGGTGGTGACTGCCCCGGACTGAATGCTGTCATCCGCGGCGTGGTGAAATCCGCCATCATCCGGCATGGCTGGCAGGTGATTGGCATCGAGGACGGCTTTGACGGCCTGCTTGATCTGAACAAATGCAAACCACTGACACTCGAAAGCGTACGCGGTATTCTTCCCAGGGGCGGTACTATTCTGGGTACCACTAATCGTGGTAATCCATTTGATTTTCCGGTGAAGAAAGACGGGAAAATTATCCATATGGATATTTCTGATCGCGTGGTGGAAAATATCAACACCCTCGGCATCGAAGCGCTGATTGCTGTTGGAGGGGAAGGTTCGCTTAAAATAGCACTGGAACTGGCAAAAAAAGGAGTGAAGGTTGTGGGGGTACCCAAAACCATCGACAATGACCTGCGCGAGACAGATCTTACCTTTGGTTATAACACCGCGCTGGAAACCGCTACTGATGCTCTGGACAAACTGCACACCACCGCAGAAAGTCATCACCGGGTGATGATTCTTGAAGTAATGGGCCGCTATGCCGGCTGGATCGCCCTGGAGTCAGGCATTGCCGGTGGAGCAGATGTGATTCTTATTCCTGAAATACCCTTTAATATTGAGCACATTTGTAGCGCTATCAAGAAGCGGTCCGCTCGAGGCAGCCGTTTCAGCATCATTGTTGCCGCCGAAGGCGCCTTTCCTTCCGGAGGTTCCCGGGTAGTAGCCAGGGAAGCTGACGAACGCGACACCATCGAAAGACTGGGCGGTATCGGTCAGTATGTTGCCAAACATATTGAACATTGCCTGGAAATGGACGTTCGTGTGACAGTACTGGGACATCTGCAACGTGGTGGTTCCCCCACCACCTTCGATCGCGCCCTGGGAAGCCGCTATGGCACAAAAGCGGTTCAGATGATCTCGGACGGCGAATTCGGGCGCATGGCTTGCCTGAAAGGACGCAGTATCACCTCGGTTACCATCGAGGAAGCGACTCGAGACCTGAAGCTGGTTGATCGCGACGGCGAAATCGTTCGGACAGCTGAGGACCTCGGCATTATGATGGGAGAGTGATCAGGATTCCGTAACTGTTACATAACAGAAAAAACTATGAATATTCGAAAAGGGCCGATGGCCATGTCGTAGTCACTTATTTTTTCATCCATGAGGTTTTCGTGCTTGTCCGGATACCATCCTCCAGGGTCGCCTGGCTCAGAGATCCGGCCTCAGCCTGGATGCAGATAAAGTACATATCCTCATCGCCGGCCTTCCATCCGCGTTCCCCTTCCGGGGCTACCCGGACCAAACTCCCTTCCTGGACCGGAAACTCCTCACCATCTACGGAAAACATGCCGCATCCCTGCAGAACAATATACAGCTCCTCGTTCTTTTGGTGGGTGTGCAGGAACGGCATGTATTTTCCTGCCGGAAGGCGGTTCAAAGAGACTTCACAGCCGGTAAGACCCAACTCTTTCCCGATAAAATGCTTGCCGTAAAACCCCATGAAATCAAGTTTCAGGAGGTTTTCAAATGGGCCGATATGCTCTGCACTGTAGTTTTTGCCGGTAACGATCATCTGTTGCTCCTTTCTTGCAGTATGTGCAGCAGTTGCTGTTTTATTAGTTTCTGCTCCTTGCTTCGAGACCATCGACGCATGCTCTGCCTAGTGATCTTTCAGCGCATAGATAGCAGGCGCGTTTCTCCAATACCCTTTATAATCAAGACCGTAGCCGAACAGAAAACGGTCGCCAACCTCAATTCCGGTAAAATCTGCCCGCATACCCGGTGTCACTTTGCGCAGATGGAGCTTTTCAACCAGCACCGCCATGAGTACCTTCTTAGCACCCTGGTTACGACAATACTCGGCTATAGCAGCCAGCGTTACCCCTTCATCAAGAATATCATCCATCAGCACCACTGTTCTACCATGAAGATCTATCTGCGGTCTGACCTTCCAATCAAGTGCCACGCCGTTTATCTTATGGCCGTACCGGGTAGCGTGCACGTAATCAATCTGCAGCGGAAATACCAGCTTTGTCAGAAGCTGTCCGGCAAAGACAAGTCCGCCATTCATGCAGCAGATCAGTACCGGATTAGATTCTTTCAGCTCGACAGTCATCTCGTTTGCCATCCGGTCGATAGCGGCATGAACCTCAAATTCACTGACCAACATATCGCCTTCAGCCAAAACCCTTCCCGCTTCTTCGAAGTTCATAATATCTCCTTTAGATGTGCCCCGACAACCCGCTCAATTCCGCTTGAATCAGTCGCAATAATCGGAGCACTAAAACTGCTTGTAGACTGAAACATTGATATGACTTCCTTCGCCTGACCGATACCTATCTCTACAAGCAGCCATCCTCCAGAATTCAGATGATCGACTGCTGCCGGGATAAGTTGCCGGTACATATCGAGTCCATCGCTGCCGCCATCAAGAGCGATAACGGGGTCATAATCACGGACTTCCTGATCAAGAGTTTCAATATCTGCCGTAGGTATATACGGCGGATTTGACACAATTAAATCGAAGCGACGGCCGGCAACCGGCACAAAAAGAGAGCCTCTCAAAAACTCAATTGCTGCACCATGTGTTTCAGCATTGCGACGGGCAACTGCCAGCGCCGCTTCCGAGATATCAGTGGCGGTTACTTTCGCTGCAGGCATCCGATTCACCAGAGAGATGGCGATGCATCCGCTCCCTGTTCCTATATCCAATGCCATGCGTGAATTTGGTTGACGTGAAATTGCCTCGGTCACCAACACTTCAGTGTCATGTCGTGGTATCAGAACATCAGAAGTGACCTCATATTCGAGACCACAAAATTCCTGACTTCCAAGAATATGCTGGAGCGGTTCCCGTCGTGCTCTTCGCGTTACCATAGCCCGATATGTGGCCAGTTCAGCATCACTCAAGGGCTTTTCAAATTGCAGATACAAACCGACCCGATCAAGCCCCATAGCGGCGCACAACAGCCATTCTGCTTCCAGGCGTGCGTTTTCAATTCCTTTGGAGAGGAGAAAGTCCTTTGTCCATGCCAGTATTTTCAGTGTTGTCCAGATTTCCTGTGCTGACATTTTGACCTGGGTGCTCTGTTTTTTTGCCATAAAATGATAAAGGGCGGTCCCGTAAGGAGCCCGCCCTTATTATTACACATTTTTTCAGAAAAACTACATAAGCTTAACTGCCATCTGTGCATACTGAAGAATATATGAAGGTACAACACCGGGAATCAATGTACCGGCAACTGCAATAATCAAAGCCAGGGCAACCGGTACACTTACCTTCACCCATTCAAACTCTTCGGTCGACTCTTTGAAATACATATAAACCATGATCCGCAGGTAGTAATATACGGAAGCGGCACTGTTAAGTACGCCAATAACCGCTAACCAGATGTACCCCTTCTGGATTGCACCGGAGAAGAGATAAAACTTGCCGATAAAACCAGCTGCGGGCGGCACTCCGGCCAATGAGAAAAGAAACAATGTCATGGCGAGCGCAAGAATCGGTTTTTTAAAGCCCAGGCCGGCAAAATCGGAAACATTACCGTTGGTCTCACCCTTTTTACCTACCAGAATTATTATGGCAAAGGCACCGATATTCATGAATGCGTACGAGAGCATATAGAACAGGATACCAGCAGTACCGGTGCCGTTCCCCGCCGCAAAACCGACAAGAGCGTACCCGGCATGAGCAATTGAAGAATAGGCTAGAACACGTTTGATGTTGTCCTGTCGCAGTGCTGTTATATTTCCGATGGTCATGGTTAGCGCGGCTAATACCCAAAGCACCTGACTCCATTCAACCTGAAGAGTCGGCAGGGCAACCAGAAAAATGCGCAGTAGTGCGGCGAATCCGGCAGCCTTGGGACCGGCTGACATGAAAGCGGTCATAGGAGTCGGAGCGCCTTCGTACACGTCAGGAGTCCACATGTGAAACGGTGCGGCAGCGATTTTAAAGGCAAAACCGGTCATCATAAGCAACATGCCGGCTACCAGCATGATATTTGCAGAAGGCAGGGTCATCTGCCCGACAATAGTGGCTATCTTATAAAGTCGTGTTGTGCCGGTTGCCCCGTAGATCAGCGCCATACCATACAGCATGAAACCGGTGGAAAAGGCGCCAAGCAGGAAGTATTTAAGACCGGCTTCATTTGATTTTTTATTTGCCCTGTTGAATCCGGCGAGAACGTAAAGCGATACCGACATGACTTCAAGTCCGAGAAAGATCGTCATGAGGTCCGTACCGGAAGCCATAAGCATCATTCCAACAACGGCAAACAGGATCAGCGGATATAATTCGCCATGGTTACACCCTTCGCGCTCCATGTAATCGTCTGCAATCAGTACGGTCAATCCGGCCGCCACCAGAAAGATCATCTTGAAAAACGTCGCGAAGTTGTCGAGAACGACAGAACCACTGAAGCTCTCGATATGACCACCCCACCCGGCTCCTACCAGTACGGCCGCTGCAACAATACCGATGAAGCTGATGTATGCAAGGTATGACTTCTGTCCGCCGGGCCTGAAAACGTTGATCAGCAGTAGAGCCATGGCCAGCACGGAGAGAAATATCTCCGGTAGAATCGGCGTCATGTTGACGGCTGGAATTAAAATCATGTCCATCTAAAATATCCTCC
>VFJW01000151.1 GCA_009885845.1 Geobacter sp. | reverse complement strand
TGGCACATTTTCTGAGTCATCGTGGCTATGAAGTGCAGGAGGCGAAGAACGGCGACGAAGCACTGATTATGGCGAAAAAATGGCTTCCCGATCTGGTGTTTCTCGACCGGCGGCTTCCGGATATGGACGGAGAATCCCTGCTTCCCTTCCTTGTAGCCCCTGAAATAGGCGCTTGTGTGATCCTGATGACCGGCTACGTTGAACTCGACAAAGCGGTTCAGGCAATGCGCAACGGAGCCGAATACTACTTTCCAAAGCCACTGGATTTACAGCAGGTGGCAATGATTCTCGACCGGCTGGAAGATCAGTTAAAGCTGAAAAATGAGGTTAGTCACCACCGTCAGTTGTCTGAACAGAGCGGTGGCGTCGACGTCATCATAGGTGAGTCGCCTCAGATCATCGGCCTGCAACGCCTCATTGCTCTTTTGGCAAAGAACAGCGCCACTCCGGTGCTCATTTTTGGAGAATCGGGCAGCGGCAAGGAACTTGTAGCCCAAGCGATTCATCGACAGAGCGGAGCCAAAGGACCTCTGGTAGAGATCAACTGCGCGTCTCTCACAGAGTCGCTGTTGGAATCGGAGCTTTTTGGTCATGAAAAAGGAGCTTTCACTGATGCCAAACAGTTGAAAAAAGGCCTTTTCGAGCTTGCTAACAACGGTACGATCTTCTTTGACGAACTGGCGGAAATGCCGCTGACCATCCAGGCAAAGCTGCTGAAAGTTCTTGATACGAAGACATTCAGGCGAGTCGGCGGAGTTGCGGATGTAAAAAGCAACGCCCGCTTCATTGGCGCGACAAACCGTGACATTGCCGCCATGGTCAGAAATGGTCTGTTCCGCGAGGATCTTTATTACCGTATCAACGTCATGCCGATTACCGTCCCGCCGTTACGGGTACGGGGGAAGGATATAGCCCTCCTGGCATATTTCTTTGTCAAAACCCTCGGCGAGAACATGGGAAAGGGGTGGATGAGAATATCGACGGAAGCGATGAATTGTCTGCAGTGCTTTTCCTGGCCGGGAAACATCAGGGAGCTGAAAAATATAATCGAGCGGGCACTTATTATTACTGATACCCGCGAGATACAGCCCGAACACCTGCCGCAGGAAATAAGAATCACCACCGGTCTCCCGGACCCCACAGTCGCTGAAAGCGAGATTCACCCGTTATGGAGGGTGGAAGAAGCGTATATCGAACAGGCACTTCTCGCTACGGCTAACAATCATTCTAAAACCGCATTACTGCTTGGCATTAGTCGCTCCACCCTGTTGGCCAAGTTAAAAAAGAAAAAAAATAATGTCTGAAAATCGGACATGTATTGATTTTGTACACCATCCTGATTTTCCCTCCTGAAGTGCCCCTCCGATAATCAACGCTACTGCATAAACAAATATCCCGGGTAGAATTACCTGATGGTACTGGCCTGAATTCGTACAGCTGTCGGGGTGTTCACTCCGGCACGTCGTTACAACATCCCGTATTTAATAAAGTTTTATTTTGCGCAACACCTCATGACCGTTGGCATAAAGGGTGCAGTCACTTCCCGTCAATTCAGCAGGAGGAGGGTATCATGAATATACCGGTAGTAAAGAAGATTATGATTGTTGATGACGAACAATCGATCCTGCTCAGCCTTTCACATGTACTGAAGGCTGAGGGGGTAGAGGTAATTACCTGCAGCGAAATCGAGCAGGCCGAAGAGGCGCTCAACAATACTCACTTTGACCTGGTAATCGCCGATATCAGAATGTCGGGCGTCAATGGCATAGAGGGTCTCGAGCTGTTAAGCTACATCAAGGACCGCTACGACTCCAAGGTAATCATAATGACCGGCTATGACAGCGACGACACCAGAAGCGAGGCATATAAACGGGGAGCCCATTACTTTTTCCAGAAACCGGTTGATATCCCCGAGTTGTTGAAACAGGTTTCTTTGGCCGGTATACCGGTGAAGAGTTCCTTGCGGAGTAATTCTTAACGTACGACTTTAACAACAGTATTAGATCAATCCATTTTTACGGATATAGATCCACATAGATTTAAGCGGAGGGTAATATGATAAAAAAAGTTCTGGTGATAGATGATTCGGCTCTTATCCATCAGATGTATCGTCTGGTAATGTCCCGATACAAGTGTGAAATAGTTGATGCCATGAACGGCCAGGAGGCTCTTGACATAGTGGCGGTCCAGGATGATATCCAGCTCATCCTCCTGGACATCAATATGCCGGTCATGAATGGCCTTCAGTTTCTGGAAAAATCTGCGCCACTGGGAATTCCCAAGAAAATTCCGATCATCATCATCAGTACCGAAGGGAAGGAAGACGACACGATCCGGGGGCTGAGACTTGGAGCGAGCGGATACTTGAAAAAGCCGTTCAACCCCCCCGATCTTCACAACCTGATTGATCGAATATTTGCGGATGGAAACAGTGCACAGCAAAAACAGTCGAATGCACTTTAAATTAAGAGGATAGCATTGTGGACAATGATTTCGATATCTCTGTTCTTCTGAAAGAGTTTCTCGAAGATGCTGCCGGGCATCTGGATGCGGTGGAAACGTCCCTGCTTGAGCTGGAGAAAAAATCAGCGCAGGGAGAATGCGATAAGGCGATCCTTAATATCCTGCTCGGAAACCTCCATACTTTAAAAGGGAACTCCGGGATGATGGGGTTCGTGCCTGTCCAGCAGTATGTCCACAAACTGGAAGCCGCATTGAAGCCGGTAATGGATGATGTGAGCCCTTTGTCTGCAGGCCTGTTCGAGATGTTTTATGCCGCGTTGAATGCGCTTCGCAGCGGCTTAATGAATTTATCGGAGAATCCGGCTGCCGAGCTTGATTTCAGCGATGAACTGCAGGCACTCGAATGTTTCTGCGCACCGGTAACGCACGAAAAACCACACACACCATCTTCCGAGAAACCGGCACCGCCCCAAGAGAAAAAAGATGATTTCGGATACGTAATGCAGCAGGGCAACACCCTGAAAGTCAATTTTGAAAAGCTGGATGAACTGCTCAACCTGGTGGGAGAGTTGGTCATACACCGGACGACGCTCAGCGCGCTCGAGTCAAGGATCAAGGAAAAGGTTAATGACAGGGCGACTCTTGATGCGTTCAGAGAGTCATGCCAGCTTATCGGCAAGAGCGCCAATGAACTGCGTGAGTCGATCATGAAAGTGCGGATGCTGCCGATAAAAGTTGTGTTTCAGCGTTTCAACCGTCTGGTGCGTGACCTTTCCCGTGGGCATGACAAAGAAATCAATCTGGTTTTCAAAGGGGACGACACCGAACTGGACAAGAGTGTCATCGACAAGATCGGTGAACCTCTGCTGCATCTCATCAGGAATGCAATTGACCACGGCTTTGAAACCCCGGGCGAACGGGAGCGGTTGGGGAAGCCGCGCGCCGGCACTCTCATATTGGAGGCCAGCCATGAAAGCGGAAACATCATAATTTCCGCTACAGATGATGGCCGTGGTATGTCTCCGGAAAAAATCAGGAAAAAGGCTACCGAGAACGGGATTCTGGATGAAAATGAGGCACAATCCCTGAGCGATCAGGAAGCTGTCAATCTGGTCTTTATTCCGGGCTTTTCGACAAGCAGCGAGGTATCGGAAACCTCCGGGCGTGGCATCGGACTTGATGTAGTCAAAAAAACCGTCACCTCATTGAACGGCATGATAGAGATCGATAGCACGCCGGGCAGGGGAACTCGTTTCACCATCAAGCTGCCGCTGACTCTTGCCATCATCCAGGCGCTCATGGTTGAGGTGTCTGGCGAGCTGTTTGCCATACCGCTGACCGGGGTTCTGGAAAGCATAAAAGTAGATAGCGATGAAATCCACGAGGTGTCAGGCAGGGAAGTTATTTTGTTACGGGCCGGGCTCCTGCCGATCTGTCGGTTGGAGCGGTTTTTTGGTATGAAACCGCAGAAAAGCCGGAAGAAGGAATATATAGTTGTTGTTGGAAGCGGCGAAAAGCGGGGCGGAATTGTGGTTGACCGGCTGGTGGGCCAGCAGGAAATCGTAATCAAGGCACATGACGACTATCTGGGAGAACTGCCGGGAATTGCCGGCGGGACCGTGCTTGGTAATGGCAGGATTTCCCATATTCTTGATATAGCCTCACTGCTCGGGCATGGTCGGTGAAATGAGAGGAAACAAGTCAATTTGCTAAGGAGATCGGCATGAGTAAAGATAATAAGCTGCAGCTTCCCGCATCCGGACTGGCGGAAGATGTCCTGGGCCGCTTCATGGAAACAGCCCAGAAAGAACTGGATGATGTTCCTGAACATCCGGGAAAACGCAAGGGCGACACGTT
>VFJW01000006.1 GCA_009885845.1 Geobacter sp. | reverse complement strand
CATGGAATACCCTGCGAAATCAAACCGGCCGGTGGTCTGGGCGTCAGTGGCGATTCCGGTTCGAACCAGGGGAATATTGCCTATATTGAGCTGCTGGGCTGTGTACAGGCCGTTGTTGTCTGCCACCACCTGCCCTTTATTATCTATGATCATGATCAGGAGGTTTTTTTCCTCGCTGATCTGTTTGAGAAATTTTGTCAGGAAACCCAGATCTACTTCACCGATTACGGTTGCGCCGTCACCCGGCACGCCGTATGCGGCAGTCACTCCGCCGGTGATCACGGAGAGAAACATCTCTGACCAGAGTGGCTTATTCCCCTTTGAAACTTCACGGAACAGCTGGTTTCCGGAAAGATTGAGGTTTACCAGATCATTCCGGTGTTGCTGTGTATCTTTCTTGAGAGCCAGATCGGCCACCGTACCGTCCGGGGTGACCACATACAGGCTGCCAATCGCATCAGTAAAACCGAGCAGAATATCAAGCTGTTTTTGATATCGAAGGTGGCCCTTTCCGCCGTCACGTGGTATGGCGGCGGCGGCTTTAATAATGGCAGCGCCCGTTTCAAGATGGCTTTCCACCTGCATGCCTACGGCCCGCGCAAGCTGTATTTGTCGCTCCCCTGCATCCTTTCTGATTTGCGGCAGTGTCCAGAGCAAACCGAAAAGAACCACAACCCCGAACGGCAGAACAATCGCCAGCAGCGACTGGAGGGAGAGAACACGGCGTAATGGCTGAACAGACATGGTTCACTCCACCGTAATGTATTGGTTACCGCGAATAACGGTCATAAATGTCTTCCGGTCGGAATCTCCAAAACGATCGATATTCAACATCTGCTGTACCCCTTGAAAAACTTTTTTGCCGATGACGGTGTCCTTTATATTCTCACCCTTTTTTCGAATCGTATATGCTTCCAATGCCACCAGGCCCGCATCGTATCCGGCTACACCGGCAAACCCCGGGTCCTGTTTGAAGCGGGCCCGGTACGCGGTTAAAAAGTCCCTGAATCGTTGCGATGTGTCGTTTCTATCAAGAAACTGGGATACGATAACACCTTCGGCCGCAGTCCCGGCCAGCTCCAGAAAACGCTCCGTGGAGGCCCACTCCGACAGGGCAATGCGCTGACCCGGAGACGTCTTGCGGATCTGCTGGCAGATCAGGGCCGAATCAACGGTATTGCCGATGACCAACACAGCATCCGCTTTCGCCGCAAGCAGATCCTTGACCAGAGGGTGGTAAACGGTATCCTTGCTTGACGGAAAGCTCGTGACCAGAATGACCCTGCCTCCGAGTGCCGAGAAAGTTGTGCGGAAATCGTTTAACCAGCTCTCGGTGTACGATTTATTATTACTGTCATAAATGGCGGCTACGGTGCGGATGCCCAGCTTTTCAAACTGGAGACGGGCGCTTTTGGCGGCGTAGCCGGTGGTCGATCCGGATACCCGGAAAAAATTATCGTCTTTGCCGGAGATTTCGGCGGTGGTAACAGTCGGGCTCAGCAGAATGCTCTTCGAAGCGTTGATCTGCGGTAACACCGTCATGGCCATGCTGCTTGTCATCGGGCCGATGATTACCTCGATGTTCCTGCCGATGAGTTCACTCACCACCCGTGTAGCAGTTTCCGGATTCTGTTCATCATCTCTTACGACCACCTCGATCTGACGTCCCTGAATCCCTCCGGCGGCATTGCGCTGTTCCACCGCAAGCTGGACACCGTTACGGCCGGCCACCCCAAGATCAGCACCTTTGCCGGTGAGTCCCCCCACAAAACCGATGCGGACAGGTTCGGATTTCCGGCAGGAAACCAGAACTGCCGCACTCGCAAAGAGTAACGCCAGACAGGCGGTTGTTATGATTCTCATAATGTACCACCTCCGGTTGTTTGAACAATTTTCTGTACCGCCTCTTTCAGCGTTGAGAGACGGTAGGGTTTCTGTATGAAGCCGGCCAAACCCTTGCCGACAAATTTCCGGGTGACCTCCTGCTCGTTATACCCGCTGGACATGATCACCTTGACGGCAGGATTCAGTTTTCTCAGCTCCCGGAAACACTGCTCGCCATCCATGTGCGGCATGGTCAGGTCGAGGATTACAAAGGCAATGTCCGGGGTGAACGTGAAAATCTCGACCGCTTCCCGACCGTCATTAGCCGTTATGATGGTGAAACCGAGTTCCTTGAGCATTGCCGTTCCAATTCCGCGAATCGTCTCCTCGTCGTCAACCAGAAGTACGGTGCCGCTCCCTTTCCAGTCGTCTGCGTGGTTGTTGTGGTTGAACAGTTCGGCGGGCCGGTCGGAGGCCGGGAGCAGAATTTTGAAGGAACTTCCCTTGCCAGGTTCACTATAGACCTTGATGGCGCCTTTGTGGCCACGGACGATGCCGAGAACCGCGGACATGCCGAGGCCGCGGCCGGTGAATTTGGTGGTGAAGAAAGGGTCAAACAGTTTGGCGAGAGTGTCCTTGTCCATGCCGCAGCCGGTATCGGCTATTTCAAGATAGATGTACAGACCGTCGGTCAGGTTCTCGTCCAGCCAGACGTCTTTCAGATAACTGCGGTCGCAGTCCATACAGCCGGTGGTGATTGCAATTACACCACTCCGGTCCCCGATCGCTTCCGAGGCGTTAATGACCAGGTTCATGATGATCTGGCGCATCTGGGTGGCATCGCCTTCCACTGCAGGGAGAGGCCTGTGCGGGTTAAGACGCAGAACCGCTTTCTTGGAGATGGAGACCTCCAGCATGTGCAGCATTTCCTCCAGAAGGCGGTTTAGATCAAGATGCTCGATCACGAACCTTCCCTTGCCGGAATAGGCCAGCATCTGTTTGGCCAGATCGGCCGCGCGAAAGGCTGAGTGCGAGATGTTATGCAGATTGTCCACCGCCGGTGATTCGGGAGTAAGGCGCATCAGCGCGATCTCGGCGTTGCCGATGATGGCGGTGAGGATGTTGTTGAAGTCGTGGGCGATGCCGCCGGCAAGGACGCCAAGACTCTCGAGCTTCTGGGCGTAAAGGATCTGACGCTCAAGATGGAGATGCTCTTCCTCCGCCTTCTTGCGCTCGGATATATCACGCCAGACCGTAAAAATTATTGACTGGCCGGCCTCTTGAATCAGGGTGAGAGAAACTTCGACCGGGAATATCTCACCGTTCACACGGCGATGTGCCCACTCGAAGCGGTGTGAGCCATTCCGGGCCGCCGTGGCGATCATTTCATCAGCCTTTTCCGCCGAGAGGCGACCATCCGGCTGAAATTCCGGGGAGAGTGCCGAAGGGTGAGTATTCAAGACCTCTTCCTTGCTGCCGGCACCCAGGATATCGACTGTCGCCTGGTTGCAATCCACAAAAGTGTTTCCGACTATCAAAAGGCTCGGATCGGCCGAATGTTCGAACAGCATGCGAAAACGGGATTCACTTCTGCGAAGCTCATCCACGGCCACCTTCTGCTCGGTTACATCACTGTAGACGGCGGCGATTTCTTTTTCGGATATTTTGTAGACACGGTTTTCATAATAGTGCGCAATTCGTTGGGTGTCATATAATGTCGCCGAAAGTTTTTCGGCTGTTCCGGTGGCCCAGACACGTCTCAGGACATCATACAGCCCCATCTCGACAACAGCAGGAAATACCTCGCGGATCTCTTTGCCGGAAATGTCCGTAAATCTCACCGCACTCATCTGTTCACCGGCAGCGTTCATGCCGATGATATCGAAACACTCGCCATCAGTAGAGAAGTAGATGGCTATTCCGTTGGACGTAGCACCATACAGGTTGCGGAACATCTCTTCGGCGTTGGGAATGTCGAGGCTCATTATGTGGATCTCCGGAAGGGTCGATGAATTAACAAAACAGGGTTTCATTATAACTGATTGCCGACCTAACGCAAGGTATTTACCGGCATGATGACAGAAAATGAAGACAGAAAAGGGCACTCGTTTTATTCAGTTTTTGTTCAAATACTCAGCTATCCCTTCTTTGAATCCCCGCGGTTCAAAACCGAAGACTTTCTGCCAGGAACCATCACAGATACTCTCCTCCAGCAGCATCTGGAGCTGGTCCATTGTAATCGGGAATACAGGAATCTTCTGCAGGATCGGGATAATCATCTTCATCAGGCCGAGCGGGGCGTGCGGTTTGAACGGTGGGGTTTTGCCAAGGGCGGCAGCAACTGTGTCGAGCAGATCTTCATAGCTCATACGGTCGTTACCGCACAACTCATACGCTTGACCTATCGTTTCCGGCATCTCCAGAGCCAGCGCGAAACAGCGGGCGACATCATCGGCATGAATCGGCTGCAGCCGGTAACTGCCGCTGCCGATCACCGGCATGACCGGAGCAAGTCGCAGCTGTGCCGCCAGCATGTTGATGAAGGCATCCTTCGGCCCGTAGATCAGCGACGGGCGAAAGATCGTCCACTTCAATCCGCTCCCCCGCACCAGTTCCTCCGCCCGCCATTTGGTCCGGTGATAACCGGACACCGCGTCCGGCCGCGTCCCAAGTGCCGACATCTGCAGGTAACGACTGACACCGGACTTCCGGGCCGCTTCAGTCAGGGACGCCGTGGTTTGAACGTGCAGACGCTCGAAGGTGATCCCTTTTGACGGAAACTCGCGGATGATGCCGACAAGATTGATGACGGCGTCGCACCCGGCGATACTCCCCGTGTAGGTTTCCGGTCGGGTACAATCACCGGCAACCTGTTCGACGTCACCCTGAAGCGGTCTGCGGCCATGCACCAGAAGTCGTACGGAATGACCGCGCTTCAGCAGCTCCCTGACCAGATGTTCCCCGACAAAACCGGTCCCTCCGGCGATAAAGATCTTCATGGCGGCTCCTTGTCTCAGTTGTACCGCTGGATCACCAGCAGCAGCGTCACCAGCAGCGGAAAACAGTTGATATAGGGAAAAAGCAGATTACCGGAGCGAAACAGGGCAAGAAACAGGATCGGCAGCGGAAACAGCGCATACCAGAGGGCACCGGGGCGGGCGATGAGACCAAAGGCGGGGAGGAGCATCGCTCCGGCGCAGAAGGCGGCCATCCAGAGCCAGAAAAAAGAGCTGAGACCGGTCGTGCCTGCGTTACCGAACAGAGGAATTCCGGCCTGTTTATACTCATCTGCATGACGGCGCTGAAACAACCAGAAATGAGGAATCTGCCAGAGAAAAAGCAGGCCGGCCAGAGTGATGATCCGGTAATCGCCGGGATGTCCACCGGCAAGAGTCCAGCCGATTAACGGCGGGAACGCGCCGCAGAGCGCCCCGAGCGGAAGCGCCAGAGAGGTTTTCGGTTTTAACGTGGTATAGACGGCAAGATACCAAAGCAACGCCGCAGCTCCGAGCAGCGCCGGCACCGCGCCACCAGCTGTGAACAATAGCAGAAGAGCGGCGATGATCACGACGCCACCGGCGACTGAAGCTCCGACCGGAGTCATGGTTCCCTGTGGCAAGGGTCGCATCCGGGTTCGAGCCATTATACCATCGAGATCACGCTCCAGCACCTGATTCAGCGCCGATCCGCCGGCGGCAAGCAGAGAGACACCGGCACAGGCTGCCAGAGCGGGGAGCAGTTGTATCGGGGATGGAAACAGGAGATAACCTGCCAGCGCAGATATGCCATTCAGGAGCGACAGCTTGACGCGGAATAGTGAGATGAGTGCGCGGATCATTTGACGCTTTTTATAAAACCGATCAGCGCCGCGACCTCTTCATCAGGCATTTCCGGGTTACCCGGCATGATCGGCGGAAATCCTTCAACAATTGTCGCCGCCGGCTGGCGGATCGATTCTGCAAGGAATGCTTCATCAACGGTAAGAATGATCGTTTTTTCCCCTTTTATCACCGTAACCTTGCTACCGAAGAGACCTTTGAAGGTCGGGCCGACCCCGCGACTTCCGTCCAGTGAATGACAGGCGAGACACCCTTTTTCAGTCGCAATTTTCCGGCCGTCAACTGTGTCACCTGCCGTTACCGTTTTTCCCTGATTGAGCCAAACGGCAAATT
>VFJW01000158.1 GCA_009885845.1 Geobacter sp. | reverse complement strand
TATCTGGGTCTTCACAGCATTCTCTGACGTGCCGTAAAAACTTTTGATACGCAAGTTCTGCTTGATCCATTTGAAAAACAACTCTACCTGCCAGCGCTGTTTGTACAGGTCAGCAATCGTTTTTGCTGGCAGCTCAAAGTTGTTGGTCAGGAAAACCATAACCTTGCCAGTTTCAGGATCACGGTATTTAACTCGACGTAACTTGTCCGGATATTTTTTAGCTGTTGCCGGAACCGTCAGTTTGATCGTCTGGTCACAGATGAGACCAGTAGTTTTATCAACCGGATGTGAGTATATGCGTTCAAATTTGAAGGTTGACTTTGCCCTGGTGACGAAGAAAGCCAGACTTCTGGTAATCAAGTAAAGCCTTTTAAAATCTACGTATCCACGGTCCATCAAATAAATTGAACCGGGTTCAATTGGCAGAATATCCAGAACGTTGACGTCATGGAGTTTGCCATCTGATATGTGAATGAATGTCGGTATGTTTCCCCTGAGGTCAATAAGCGTATGCAACTTGACAGCAGCCTTGGCAGTACGGAAGTGAGCCCAAGGGAATACAGACAGGCACAGATCAATCGTCGTCGCATCCAAGGCATATACAGTCTGCTCGATATCGATGACCAACTGGTCTTTCTGG
Source organism: Geobacter sp. (assembly GCA_009885845.1). Taxonomy (GTDB): domain Bacteria; phylum Desulfobacterota; class Desulfuromonadia; order Geobacterales; family Pseudopelobacteraceae; genus JACRCG01. The sequence continues at coordinate 16,724 of VFJW01000158.1, read as the reverse complement.
TACAATTTCCTGGCAATTCCGATCAGATGTTGAGCAAAGTCGGCATAGATTCGCCAGTCACGAACTTCGTTGGCGTCAGTCAGAGTGCTTTTGGAAACCTTGCTCCGAATCCCCATCCGGTAGAGCTTGCTGTTTTGGGAGCGCAGGCAAGTTACAGTGTCCCGGAGACTTTCACGGTAAGTCAGTTGAGCAAATGCCATGACCCGGAACTGTTCCAGGCAGTTGAAATGCTTAACGCTGAAATTGCCTTGATAGCGATTAACACACCGGTGGAAGGTTTTCAGAGGCATGACGTCCATAACCTGTGTGAAGATCATCTGACCTAAATTCATATCCACCCCCGGAATTTTCAGGGGAGGATGCCAGACTTCGGAGCCATTTGAAATCGACGACATGCACAATTGCAATATTTATCAAAGAACTTATGCTGTTACAGAAAACCAAACCCAATTATTCCGGCCACTAGTGCTCGTCAATAATTGTTTTTGACTTACTGATTACATATCTTCTGGAAGTAACCTCACCCCTTGTTTTTGAGTATACCGTTTCTAGCTTTGAATTAGCTTCAAATGAAGCAACTAATTTGGTGCCCAATTTTTCAAGTTGAGCAGATAGTGATTCAGAATAATCGCTAAATCTGAACCCGAAAATCATATAATCTTTCAAATTGTACATATCGAAATGTACCGAATAGTACCACCAAAACGTCGAGCTACTTACTAATGCAGCAGCTTGACTGCCAGACAAACCAACTAAGTATGCTATTTTATTGCTCAATGATTCACTGTCGAATTCCTTATTACTTACAGCTTTCCAATATCTTCCGCCTGCAGTTCTATAAGCCAGTATATTTTTTGTCGGTCTCGGAGATTTATATTTTTCAATTGGTTTGTTTGTATAGAAACGGTTTAGCATTTTTGATTCAAATAAATTGTATTTTATTTTGAGAATTGAATCTGTTAACACTCTTACAATACTGTCTTGCCTAGAATATGATAAGTAATTGAACAAATAGTATCGTGCCGCAGATGACCATCTATTGATGCCTGTAGTAAATATATTCGGGGACTCTACAACTGCCCCAATAATTTCAATAATTAACCGTTGGTCAACACCAACAAAAAGCTTGCTCGGCCTTTCATCAAAAGATGAAATCCAGATTGAGCGTCCAGGCAGCTTGTTTGAAGATTTAATTAGCGACTGAAGTGGCTTCATTCGGTCCGTATTTATTGATGGTAGAGGGACAATAAAACCAATCAAGCCCTCACAACGGGAAATCTTATACGCTCTTTCAGCGACATACGAATGTAAATTTCCACATTCAATAGTCTGATAGTTTATCAATCTGTACACTTTTTTAAGTTTTTCACCATATTCCACATAAGGCGGATTGCCGATAATCACGTCAAAGCCGCCACGGTCATGAATGATCTCATAAAATTCAGCAAACCAATGAAACGGTTTGTGTGAATCATGCCAGGCCTTGTATTCCAGACCCCTTTTCGGGTCTTTGCTGTAAAGCTTGGCAAGGTACACATCCAGTCTTTCATTCAGTTTTGCCAGTTTTTCAGTAAGGATCTTCTTAAACTCTTTTACTGTAGCATCTCCTGCCATCTGCACTTCACGGAAAGAATCATATGCCCGCTTCACATATTCAGCGGCCTCTTCAATACTGGCAATTTCCTTATCCATATAAATTGCATCGAAGCTTCCCGCCACTGATTTCTTGACTTCATCAATCGACACAAAGCCAACCAGCGAATTACCGGAGCGGATGTTAAAATCAATATCCGGCAACGGCTCCAGTCCCATATTCGGCTTCTTGTAGTCCACATCCACCGTTGCAACCAGCTTAAGGAACAGACGCAGTTTGGCAATCTCGATGGCCTCGTGCATAATGTCCACGCCAAAAAGGTTATTGAGGATGATAGTCTTGAAAATGAAATACTGAAGGTTAGGATGTTCAGGGGCATCCACCCTTTTCAGGACATCATCAAAAGCTTTGTGCTTGCCTGCGGTCGCTTCGGCCACAAAAGCATGCATACGGGCAATGCAGGCTTCATAGAGCGGCTCCAAAATATTCATTGCGGCAAACAAAAAAGCACCGGAACCACAGGTGGGATCAAGTACCGTGATCTTCTCCAACGCCTTGTAGAAATGACGGATCAGTTCCGCGTCGGTGCAGTTCTGGATAACATCAATGGCAAATTTGGTGATGTTGAGATTATAGGTAATCAGGTAATTGATCTCGTGAATCGCGCCTTCTTCAATCTTACCCTTCACTTCTGCATAACGCCTGCGGCGCTCCACCACTTCACGCCAAATTTCAGTCGGCAGGGCATATTCGACGGGAGCCGGTTTGTTCCATTCCCCCCGTTTGCTGACGTCAGCAAGCCCCTTTGCAATTTCTGCCGGTAAATCAAGCTCAATACCATGCTGCATGGCTGGATAGATATAGTCAGTGGGATGAAGCTGCAACAGTTTCCACACGTCACTCCCCTTGTTCAGAGCTGCCGGATAGTGCCGTTTCAGTTCATCGAACAGGAATGGAATGATGCAGTTTTTACCAATGTAGTCGGTAATATCCTCTTTGGTGTAATAGGCACCCATGGCGGCGCGGTCGTTGATGTACTTCTCGAAGATGTAACCAATGACATCAGGGTTGATCTCATTGCCGGTAGCCTGCTGGCGGGTGTCCAGGTGCCATTCGTACTCGTCGAAAAAGCTGAATATCCGCTCAAATGCCTTGTCCTCTATCTGGATAGCGGTGTAAGTGGTCTCCAGTTCATGAACATCGAACAGGCCGCCGTTCAGGTAGGGCACTTTGCCCAGTTCGTTTTCCAGCTTTTTGTTGTCGGGTGATCCCAGCCCCTGTTGGAAGAGCACCAGCAAGAAGTTGCGATAAAATGAATAGAAATTGTCCTTCCCTTTGTGTGATTGCGTCTCTGCCAGCTTGGTCTTCAGATAATATTTGTCGTTATTGAGAAAGCCCTTTTTCTGGATGAAGTAGATGAACATCAGACGATTGAGCATCAACGAGGCATACCAGTCCTTATCCTGGGATTCGGTTATGCCCTTTATGAAGCAGAGAAATGCCGTGTGCTCTTTTTTGAAACCTTCATAGAATTTTTTGGTGACCTTCTCGGCATTGCTGTTGAACGCCCCACCTATCCGCCCGGTAACATCAGCGATAGTTATGTTGTCCTCTTCATCAATGGAGAAAAACAGATGTTGGAGCTTCTGAAACAGCAGCTCCGGTTCCTGAGTTGAAAAGCATTGCGTTTCTCGAACAACCGCCGGTTTGTCCAGCTCCTTCACCACCAGTTGCCAGATCTGTTGCCGCTTGCCACTGTCAGTGTAGATGATCAGATGCTGGTGGTAGAGCTTGGTAATGGCGGAATCAATCTTCTTGCGGGTGGCATAATCCGGCACCTTCTCGCTTGTCTCGCAGGTAAACACAAAAAAGGCGCTTTTTTCGGCAATCGCCTCAAGCTGAAAGACCTGACTATCCACCGCTACCGGCTCTTTCTTGGTGGTATGGTTCCAGCCAAGCTGGTTGAACAGCTCCCGAAGCTGGAAGTTCTTTATCAGCTTTGAACAGACTGATTTCTTGATCGACATTTACTCCTCCGAATTGACAAGCCCCATTGAACAAATGATCTGTGGTTCACGATTATGAAATTCCTCTTCTTCGACAATGCAGAGCTTGTCATCGTCCCGCAGCGAAATAACCAGGTCGGCCAGCCCCTCATCAGACACGCCGGTTTTCAGTTGACGGCCAATGGTTTCACGGGCCAGCTCTTTCAACGGAAACTTGAAGATGTCATCAACGGCACGTTTCAGTTCGCTGGTGACGAACAGAGTCCCTTCATTGGTCTTGATGTAACGATCCAGATGCATGAAGACTCGATAACGGACACTTGACTTTTTACCCAGCGTGCCGGTCGCCGATGATTCGGTGTCCTTGATCAGGTCAAGCCCTTTGGCTACCAGAGCATGATGATGTTCGAGGCGATGGAGGGGTGGTGTATCGTGGGAGCAGGCGGCAGCGTCGAGGATGGTTTTTTGCGATTGGGTGATAACATCGCCCAGTTCATTCAGCCAGGCCAGGAAGTCATTGTCCTCTGCCGTGCGGCTGTAGACGATGACGCCCTGTTTATCGGCTATAGCGGCTGGAATTGACTTGGTGCCGTAGATGGCGTTAGCAAGATCTGGAATGGTTTTTAATAGACTCCGGTCGGCATCGGTGGCGTCCTTCCATATCTGCCAGGCGTAAGAGGCAAGATCAACTTCCCCCTCGTCCCCTTCATCCAGAATCCCAGATTTCTCGTTGTACATATCCCTGATATTGATCGGATCACCGTCAAAGAAGGTCTCATCAGCGCCGACAACTTCGGCATTTTCGCCGATGCAGCGTGAAAGCCTGCCACGCAGGTTGATGATATTTTCCAGGCCCTCTTCCGGAAGAAACGAATAGCAGAGAATATGGTCTGATTTCTGGCCGATCCTGTCCACACGACCGGCACGCTGAATAAGGCGGATGATTGCCCATGGAAGATCGTAGTTCAGCACGATATGGGCGTCTTGCAGGTTTTGTCCTTCGCTCAATACATCGGTGCTGACCAGCACTCTGATTTCATTCTGCACCCCTTTTACGCCGTTGCTGATGGGGCTGAACCGGCGGGCGTTGTCGGTGGGATCATCAGTGCCACCCGTGACACCTTCAATCTGGGCCATTCCCCGTTTTTCCAATTCTTCTGCCAGGTAGCGGGCGGTATCAGCAAACTGGGTAAAGATGAGCACCTTTTCTTTGGGGTGGGTCTTGGTGCAGAGATCGTATAACGCATTCAACTGGCGGTCGTCTGCCGGACGCCACTCCTTCACCATGTTGATGATCTGCAGAAGTGCGGCACTATCTTTCATCAATTCTGATTTGAGTGTCTTCTTGAAAAGTCCTGCCCTGATCCAATCGAAATGATCACGCTCTTTTGTGACAAAGTATGTGTAGAGGTCGCCAGCCTGCTGAAGATAGCTGTCTGCATCCAGAGGAACCTTGCGGGTATCGCCATCACCATCTTCATCTTCTATAAAACCATCCAGCAAGCTCCCCTGCTGAGAGCCTATGGGGAACTCAAGATCATGCTCAATGGCATAAAGGTACAGATAGTTTCTGAGCACGTGACGACTGAGCGACAACAAGAAAGCATAGCCACTGCTCTCCAGACGCTTAAACAGGTTTGTCCGGCAAAAGCCCATCAGTCGTTTACCGGCACGCGAGAGATTCTCTTTAAGCGCCTTCTCTTCTTTAGTAGGAGTCAGCGTGCTCTTTCCATCCAGGTAGTTCTCAAGTCCGTAACGTGGCAGATTGAGGGTATTGATGATGTCTACCACCTCGCTGGAATAGAGCCGTGCGTACTGGTCCTTTTTGTCTTTTGGATCGAAATGATAGGTAACGGCTTTGGGTATGCGGTCGGGGAAATAGGAGCGGCTGCCATCGGCAAACTCTAGATATTTTCTGTCTTTTTCAGGATCATTCTTGGCGTAATGCTCTTTGATGAAGCTCCGTGTCCGGCGTACCAGATACAGCCGCATCAATTCGCGCCAGTCATCAGGGGAATCGCTCTTTTCAAAGGCAGCAATGCTTCTGGCATGACACTGGTGCATTGCCATGAACTGCACCGGCCCGCCGATACTTTCTATGTAGCGCTCGGGGCTAATCCCCAAGTCAGTATCTTCTTCCAGAAACAGAGCCAGTTGAGTTGAAAGATCAAGATAGGTTTTGTTGTAGGGGGTTGCCGTCAGCAGGACAACCTTGCTTTCGTTTAACTGAAGATATTCGCGGATAGATTTGTAGCGCTTCCCTTCGCGGTTTCTGAGGTTGTGGCTTTCGTCAATTACCACCAGCCGGTAGCGTCGTTCTTTGGGAAGAATCGTTTGCACTTGTGTTACGGAGATAACTTTTGCCCGTAACTGATACTTGTGAGCGTAGTCCTGCCACATCTTCACCAGGTTCTTGGGGCATATAATCAGCGTCTCCAGGAAAAAATCTTCCTCGAATATCTTTGCCAGGGCGGTTGCGGTGATGGTCTTGCCCAGACCGACAACATCACCGATGATGACGCCGCCGCGTTTATTGAGGTGATGAGCCGCCACCAGTACCGCTTTTTGCTGAAACTCCAGTAGCTCTTTCTGAAAGACGCGCGGGATTTTGAACTCGGCAAAGCCGGCACGGGCCTCCCGCGACAGGTGATAGGCAATCTTCAGATAGATGTAGTAGGGCGGGATGAGCTTTTCAGTGGCCCAGCTGCTGTCCAGTATCTCGATCAGTTCGTTGGTGATGTCGATACACCAGCGATCTTCCCAGCGTTCATCAAACCACCCCGACAACTTGCGGGCGGCATCCTGCTCCAGTACATCGATATTCAATTCGCCCTGATGATTGAGACCGGCAAGAGTCAGGTTGCTGCTGCCGAGGTAGCCGATGATGGGGGTCATCCGGTCATTGCGGAATGCGAGATAGAGCTTGGCGTGCAACTGGTATTGCAGGAACAGCTTAACGACGACCTTTTTATCCCTGATCTGATGCAGAAGCGTGCGAAGCGCCTTTTCATCTGCATCTGTCGGTGCACCGACAACCAACTGATCCCGAAACTCCTGTGCCAGTTGCTTTTTGATTCGGTTGGCTGTTGCATTGTCCATTGTGTCAGGGCCGGATTTGGCATAACCGGCCTTCACCATATCCAGGGGCATCCTCTGCATCCCTATCAACAAGCGGCAACAATTTTCTTCGCCTCCCTCCCACTTATCAACGTAATCGGCAACACCTTTCCAGCCGCGTAGATTGAAGTAGCCGACGCAGAAGTCGGCACGAGTAGCAACTTCAAGGGAATTTGAAAGACCACGAAGGAACTGATTTTCTATGTTGTCATAGATGGTGGGCATGATTCCTCCGTAAGCCTATAAAAACTGCATTCGTTTCTTACTATTCCTGACCGTGGTGAATCACTCTCATGAGTTGAAAGTCGTTAATAATAAATCTGAGATACGCCTTATAACATATCCAAAGTATGTCATGAAAGACAATTCAGGATATGTTTCACCAGCAAGCGCCTCGGGGTATGCTCCACACCAAAACGAGGCGTATATGGCAAAGATTCGTACAAGCGATGAGATCGGCTTCAGGTTGAAGCAACTGCGGGAACAGGCGGGTATCAGTCAGGAAAAACTGGCGGAACTCGTAGGAATATCAAAGTATCAAATGCAGAAGTATGAATATGGTAAGGATATGATGAACACGGAAAAACTTCAGTTAGTAGCGGGGGCACTCTCCGTACCTGTGCAGGAATTTTTTATTACGGGTGAAGAAGTTCTTCCATTAAAAGTTTCCGAAAAAATTCTTCTCGATTCCTTCCGCGCCATCCCTGATAAAACCATCCAGGAAAGCATCCTCAAAATAACCACCAACGCCACCAGACAGGGTTGATATAAACTCCGGCATTCACTCACCGGAGCAATATCAATAATCTAATTTAAATCCCATAAATTCCATAAATCATGATTTAGAGTGCCCACCGATGGAGCAGTATTGACATAACGGCCATCTTACGCCATTGTATGTCCTGATTTTTCGACTATTATCGTTGCCCCGAACAAAGAGGAACCATGCTTGAACGTCTGCAAAAAATAATATCCGCCGCCGGAATCACCTCCCGCCGCGCGTCTGAAGCACTGATACAAAATGGTCAGGTTGCCGTCAACGGCATCGTTGTAACTGAACTGGGAAGCAAGGCCGACCCGACAAAAGACACTATAACAGTAGACGGGAAAACCCTTAAAATCAGCGTTCAGCGCCTCTATATCCTGCTCAACAAACCACCCGGTTATATCACCGCCCTCAAAGACGGCCAGGGGCGTCCGCTGGTGACCGACCTGCTGAAGGATGTTCCGGATCGTGTCTACCCGGTCGGACGACTGGATTACAACACCGAAGGACTTCTGCTGCTGACAAATGATGGCGATTGGGCCAATCGTTTGATGCATCCCCGCAATGAAATAGAGAAAGAATACCATGTCCGTGTGCGCGGCAAAGTGATTGACCAGCAACTGAAGCGGATGGCTGAAGGGGTGGAGTTGGAAGACGGCAGGACAGCACCTGCGGTAGTGAACCTGGTAAAGAGCGGCGAACAGAACGACTGGATTTCGGTTGCGATCCATGAAGGTCGCAATCGCCAGGTGCGCAGAATGTGTGAAGCCGTCAGTCTTTCTGTTGTACGCCTCAAGAGGATTCGCTATGGCTCTCTCATGCTCGGCACCCTCAGGGCGGGGCAGTTTCGCCATCTTTCAGAAATCGAGGTACGCGAACTTTCCGGTGAACCGGCAAAAACGTTCCCTTCGGAACGTCCGGCGCGCGAAGTTCGCGAAAAATCTACCCGTTCAATACATCCGGCACGCCCAACCCGCCCGGAACGATCAGGAGGAAAATTCAGTGGAAGAAGGCAGTAGTAGGAAGTCCGGTTTTATCGAGCGGGTCAGCCGTTTCGTAACCGGACGCAAAAGAACAACCGAGCAGGATATAAACGATTTTATCGAAGCATCGGAAGAAGAAGGACTGGTAAACGAAGAGGAAAGCGAGATGATCCGCTCCATCTTCTCGCTCGGTACGACAATCGTGCGGGAAGTCATGGTAACCCGTACTGAAATGGCCTGCATCAGAGTAGATGCCACCGTGCGGGAACTGCTGGACACGATCATCGCCTGCGGCCATTCCCGTATTCCGGTATATGAAGATTCGATCGACAATATTATCGGTCTGCTGTATGCCAAAGATCTGCTTAAACAGTGGGGAACTGATGAAAGCCACCTTACTGTACGCGAAATCATGCGCCCTCCCTACTTCATCCCCGAATCTAAAAATCTGGAACAACTGCTGCAGGAATTCAAGCGCAAACGTGTTCATCTGGCAATTGTCATTGATGAATATGGCGGCACATCCGGCCTGATCACGATAGAAGACCTGCTGGAACAGATCGTAGGAGATATACAGGACGAGTATGATCGTGAGGAATCCCTCCTGACGGTTAACCCGGACGGCAGTGTAACCGTCGATGGTCGCCTTCCTGTTGAAGAGCTTGAAGAACATTTTGATATGGAGATCGAATGTGACAACTTTGATTCCGTTGGCGGACTCGCCTTCCACCTGACAGGAAAAATTCCGGCTGTCGGGGATACCATCGTTGGCTCCGGTCTCTCTCTGAAAATAATTGACGCCGATGTGCGGCGGGTTAAAAAGGTCACCGTCAGGCGAACGAACAGTGCTCCTGCGGAAAATACGGGGCGGGAGTGAGTATTCCGTTCTCTTTATCATCGGCGGTGCAGCTGTTTGACCGACGGGCCATGCTGGCTATCGCCAGCGGAATTCTGATCGCCCTTTCCTTTCCGAACCCGGGGCTTTCTTTCCTGGCCTGGATAGCTCTGATCCCCCTGCTGATTGCCATGGAAGAGAGTACGCCGCGCGAAGCTTTTCGCATTGGGTTGATCTGCGGTATTACCGCATACGCCATCGTCCTTTACTGGCTCAACATCGTCTTTACCCAGTACGGCCATCTCCCCTGGTCCGTCAGTATCCCGGTTTATCTGCTGTTGGTTCTCTGGCTGGCACTGTTTTACGGATTGAGTACGCTCGTATCCCGACTGGGGGAACTGGTCGGCATCAAAGCGGCGTTTACCCTGCCGGTCGCCTGGATCGCCTTTGATTTCATCCGCTCCTTTCTGTTTTCCGGATTTGCCTGGGCTATGCTCGGTCACTCCCAGTTCCGCACGTTGCCGCTCATCCAGATTGCAGACCTGGCGGGCGTCTACGGTATTACCCTGCTGATCGTACTGGCAAATATCGTCCTGCACCGGGCCTTGAGGGCGGTGTCCGGAGCCGGCGTCCCTTACCCGGTAAAAAGCGCGGTCACCTTGCTGCTTCTCTTTATCGGCACGCTCTTCTACGGCTTCAGCTGCCTGAACAGCCAGGACTCTGCAGCATCGAAACCGTTGCGAGTTGCCTTGATACAGGGCAATATTCCTCAGGATGTCAAATGGAGCCCGGCGTTTCGGGAAAATACACTTGACACCTATGAACGACTGACTCGAGACGCTTCCAAAGGGGGAGTAGATCTGATCGTCTGGCCTGAAAGTGCCGTTCCGTTCTTCTTTCAGGATGAGCCGCTTCAGGCGGAACGGATCAGAAATCTGGCACGGGAACTGAAGGCCTGTCTGCTGTTCGGCAGCCCGGCTCATGAGCTTCGCAATGGCAAAAGCACCTTTCTGAACAGCGCCTTCATGGTATCACCACTCGGCGAAACGGTCGGACGGGCCGACAAAATGCATCTGGTGCCGTTCGGCGAATATGTACCGCTCGGGAATATTCTGACATTCATTAACAAGATCGTCGTCGGTATCGGAGATTTTGCCCCGGGTGAACATGCAGTAACGCTTGATACCGGGAACACCAAACTCGGCGTTCAAGTCTGTTATGAAGTCATTTTTCCGGAACTTGCCCGACAATACGTTCAGGCCGGTGCCCGAGTTCTGGTAGCAATCACCAACGACGCCTGGTTTGGCCGGTCGTCAGCACCCTATCAGCACCTTGCTATTTCAACGTTCCGCGCTGTTGAGACCCGTACACCGCTTATCCGCGCTGCAAATACCGGCGTAACGGCAATAGTAGATCAGAACGGCCATATCCGCACCATGACCGCCCTTTTTGTAGAGGCATATCGCACCGGAGAAGTTCAACCAGGCAGCGGCAAGTCGCTCTACCTCGCGATCGGAGACACACCGGCCTGGCTCTGTGTTCTGCTGACCGCCGGAATCGCACTGTTTGCATGGTTTAAACGAAAAAAATCAGTATCGAGAGGTAATAGTCATGTTCCGTGAAGAAATAGCACAGATGAAAGATTGTGAAGAGCGGATTGCCAAACTTAGGGGGGCACTTTGACGTAGATGCCAAACGTGAATCGATCATGGAGATAGAATCGATTATGGCCGTTCCCGGATTCTGGGATGATACAAAAAAATCACAGGAAATTATCAGGAAACGGACGACGCTGGAAAAAATTGTCCAGATGTGGGGTGGCCTTCAGCGCCAGGTGGAAGATATCCGCGTTATGATTGAGCTGGGTGAAGAAGCTCAGGATGCGGACACACTGGCGGAGGTAGGCGGTATGACCGCCCGGCTGGTCGCAGAGGTGGAAGCAGCGGAGTTTCAGCGGATGCTTTCCGGTCCCCATGATCGTAATTCCTGCTTCATCACCATTAATCCTGGTGCGGGCGGCACCGAGTCCCAGGATTGGGCCGAAATGATCCTGCGTATGTATCTCCGCTACTGTGAGAAAAAAGGGTGGAAAACAGTTATCACCGAATATCTGGCCGGAGATGAAGCCGGACTCAAATCGGCGACCTTCAACGTCAGCGGCGAGTATGCCTATGGATACCTGCGGGCGGAAGCCGGAATTCACCGCCTTGTCCGCATTTCTCCCTTTGACAGCAACGCCCGTCGCCACACCTCCTTTGCCTCGATGTATGCCTTTCCTGAAATTGAAGAGGATGATATCGAGATCAAAATCAGCGATTCCGATCTGAAAATAGATACGTTCCGCTCCGGCGGCGCCGGTGGTCAGCACGTCAACACCACCGATTCTGCCGTCCGCATTACTCATATCCCTTCCGGCATTATTGTCGCTTGCCAGTCCGAGCGAAGTCAGATATCCAACCGTGGCACCGCAATGAAAGTTCTGCGGGCCAAACTGTATGAGCGGGAAGTTGAGGACCGCAAAGACAAGGCATCCGAAATCGCGGCGGAAAAGAAGGAAATCGGCTGGGGGAGCCAGATTCGTTCGTATGTACTTCACCCCTACAAGATGGTCAAGGATCTGCGCACCGGAGTTGAATCGGGCAATCCTGATGCGATTCTGGACGGTAATCTGGAGGAGTTTGTGATAGCGTATCTGATGGGAGTCAGACGCAACGTCGGAGATGTTGAGTAACCAAGCGCCTTATTTTACGTCAGAATGTACCTCAAGCGGAAGCGGAAAACAGACATTATGAGGTAAATTGGCTTTTGCTCCACACTTTGTACACTCAACTGTCGCGGCATTGCTCAAATGATACATCTCCTGCAGCAGTCCCATGCGCGACAGCCAGCAGATATGACCTTTATGGGTTTCTCCGCAGCTGCATTCCGATTCCGGGCTTTCAGTTTCCTGTAGATTATTCATAACTTTCCTTTCAAAAATATTTTTAATTCACCAAATTGCATACAACGGCGCGTCATCCTGCTACCTGAAGAGCAGGACGAGGCCTGCTCACTATACTGATACCGGTCAGCACCATCACCGCTCCGATTGCGAAGAAGACATCTACGGAATCATGGAGCAGAATGACTCCGAACGTAACACCGAAAAGCGGAGACATAAACGAGAACACCGCAAGTCGCGAGGCCAGATAACGTCGTAACAGCCAGAACCAGGTGAGGTAGCTGGCGAACGTGATCACAACCCCCTGAAAAAGCAGACTTGCCCAGGCTGTTCCGGTCATGGATATTTTGGCTGACTGACCGGAAAAACATGCGTAGAGCAGCAGTATCACGAAGGCCGCTACAAGCTGATAGAGCAGGGTTTTGGTGGGGGGTGCTTCCGATAGAGACGTGCAGCGGATGATCACTGTCGTTGCTCCCCAGCCGGCACCGGCGAGTACGCCGAGGAAATCTCCCCAGAGCATCCGCGAACTGAAGCCGTCGGAAAGAGTGCCCCCCGTAAATGCTGTCGCAATTCCGCCGAACGCAATAGCGATGCCCAGCCACTGACGCAGATGCAATTTTTCGGCGGGGAGGAAACAGTGCAGCCCCAACGCTGTAAATACCGGAGCAGTGTAGAGAAACACAGCCATATGTGAGGCAGAGGTAAAGCGGAGTCCCTCGGCGATAAAGAGAAACTCGGCTGAAAACAGAATGCCGACGACTATGCCGGGACGCAGCGTACCGTCACGCAGGCTGAAGTCTCCCCAACCGCATGCTATGACAATGGCGACAAGAGCCGCACTGATGCCGGAGCGGAGCGCAATCTGCATGATCGGTGCGATGTCGGGTGCGGCCACTTTGATCGCAACCTGGTGCAGTCCCCACACGGCACAGAGCAGGATCATCATTCCGACTCCGAAACCATCTATCTGTTTGCGCACTGAGCCCATAAAGTTACCTTGTCAGTTATTATCGCTTGCTGTGACAGTATATCACCATATTATACGTGTTGTATCTTGCCTTTTGCCATGCTTCCATTGTAGTGCTATGCTTCAACCAAACTGTGTCAGATGAGTTCACCCAGTACGTTTACCCACAAAGGAGAAATCGCCATGAAAAAGTTTATCGTCGCCGGTCTATTCATCCTGGTACTACCTGCCACAATCTTTGCTGCAGACACGATGCGCGAAGGGAACTGGGAACTGCTCACTACCATGGAAATCCCCGGCATGCCATTCAGTATGCCTGCCACCAAAATTGAGCACTGCTTTACCAAGGAGGATGTCAAGGATCAGAAGAAAGCAATCTCTACTGATAAAAACTGTACTGTTACCGAATTTAAACAGACGGGAAACAAAGTCACATGGAAGATGACATGTACGGGGAAAAACTCTGGTGATTTCAGTGGTGAGACAATCTTTACGGGTGATACATTCGATTCAACCATGAAAATGGCAACACAGGGCCAAGCTATGGATATGAAGATCAAGGCCAGGCGGCTGGGAAATTGCCCCCCATAGTGTGCCGGCTGACGTTATTCTCAGAAGCTATCCTGGCGCAGGAAGACAGCAGTAATCCGACTTTCTATTCAAAACGGCGAATCAATTGTCCGGTATTTTCGTCCAGTTCGATTACCAGCGTTTTGCCTTTAGTGTTTCGTTTTTTCTTATCATCCGCTTCCTGTTGCGCCTTTTTAGCTGCTTCCTGTTTTTCATAATGCTCCAGAGCAGCAGCACTTCTCTGGGCTACGGGATCTTTGGCGGTAAGGTCTTTGTCCCACACAACCGTAACCCGCTTGCGGTACTTTACCGGGACATCTTCAAACCGGTTTGTGATTATCAGGTTTCCGCCATCGTCCTTGTATTTAAAGAAATCCGCCAGAGACATCTGCGGTAGTAGAACGACAGCAACAAGAATTGACAAAGCACATAATGGAACGTTGATATGCATACTCATGATGACTCCATATGAAACGCGGGTAATTTCAACAGGCAGTTTCCGCACCATCGCAGAACAAATACACGTTTCATGACGTAATGAGGGTAGCAGGGGCTTGAAGGATTCAATAAATCAGGAAATGCCACGCCTTCTCTCCAAGAAAAAACACCTGCAACGTAAATTGCAAGTGCCTGTTTTTTGGAGCCATTTGTCGGAATCGAACCGACGACCTCATCATTACGAGTGATGTGCTCTACCAACTGAGCTAAAATGGCGCTGGCACTATTTGCCTTTCGAGCGTGTAAAACTACCGCATAAGTATGGCTGGTGTCAATGATCTATGCCGCTTTCCGGGTAAATTTCCGCTTTACCACCGCTCCGATTACAGCTACTATCATACGCATGTTGCAACCACTCTTTATTCACGCTTTGGCACTGCTATGATCTATAAAATTATTCTCACCTTCCTGCTGCTTGCTGTCTGGGCTTTGCCTGTCCATGCAGCAAAACCTGCCGGCATCACACGGATCGGGCATGCCATCCAGATAGGTGCGTTTGCCGATGTAAAAAACGCTGAGCGCTTTGCTGCTAAACTTCAGGCCAAAGGGATTGAAGCATTTTATTTTCGTAAGGACAACGGTGTGTATGCCGTTCGCTTCGGGGACTTTCCCAGCAAAGAAAAAGCCCGTATTGTGGCCAAAAAACTTGTGGCTGAGCGCCTGATTGACAGTTATTACATAGCTCCGCCAAACGAAGTTGTTTTCAGAAGTCCTAAAAGCCCCGGTTGGCAAAAACCTCCTCCTGATGAGATCCGAAAACCAAATGGACCGCTTCAACCGGTTGTTCCGGTTGAAATAACCGAAAAACTGACAACCAAACCGGCACATGATGATAAAGGAATGGGATCAATTGCCGCCCGCACCGCAGAACGATTCGTCGGTATCCCTTACAAATGGGGTGGCGATAACGTGGTGGAAGGCATGGATTGCAGCGGTTTTGTCCGGGCGGTCTATAACCTGTGCGGACTCAGCATTCCCCGCACCTCCCGGGATCAGTTCAAAACCGGCACCATGATATCCAGGAGCGATCTTCAGGACGGCGATCTTGTTTTTTTCGGATCATCTGCGGCTGATATCAATCACGTCGGTATTTACGTCGGCGGGGGGAACTTTGTTCACGCTCCGCGGCGGGGAGAAGAAATCCGGGTGACAGCGGTCCGCGAAAGCTATTTTGAGAAGCGATTTGTTGGTGCACGAAGGTATTTTTAGTACGTTACGGAGAATATAAGTATGGCTATCATCAAACCATTCCGCGCACTGCGCCCGCACAAAGATCTGGTCGAGAAGGTTTCCGCCCTCCCCTACGACGTGATGAATGTTAAGGAAGCCTGTACGATGTCGGCCGGTAACCCGAATAGTTTTCTGCACATTTCCCGGCCTGAAATCGATCTGCCGACGGAGATTGATCCGCATGATGAATCTGTGTATCTGCAAGGGAGGCTGAATCTGAGCGACTTCATCAGGCGTGGGGTCTTGACGCAGGATCTTCATGACTGTTTCTATGTCTATCGCCAACAGATGGGATCCATCAGCCAGACCGGACTGGTGGTCTGTGCCAGTGTCGACGACTACCAATCCGGTGTTATCAAAAAACACGAACATACCCGGGCCGACAAGGAAGAAGACCGGGTGAAACATATCGATTATCTGGACGCAAATGATGAACCGGTTTTCTACCTGTCACGCTCCTGTGCAGAAGTGGAAGGAATCATCGAAGGGGTTACCAACGGGAAACCGGAATATGATTTCATATCTGATGACGGAGTTGGCCACACGGCCTGGATCATTGCCGAACGGGTTCTGATCGATCGCCTGATCGTCCTGTTTGCCGCCATTCCGAGGCTGTACGTCGCCGACGGCCACCATAGGAGCGCCGCTGCTGGGCGTGTACGCGAATTGCGTCGCACCAGGAACCCCGGCCATACCGGAAGCGAAGAGTACAATTCATTCCTGACGGTCATATTCCCTGAAAACCAGCTCAACATCATGCCGTATAACCGCGCCGTCAAAGATTTGAACGGACTCTCCGTCGCAGAGTTCATCACCCATGTCGGGAGCAGTTTTGAAATATATCATTCGCAGGTTCCTGTTGTTCCGGCGGACCACCACTACTTCGGCATGTATCTTGACGGCTGCTGGTATCAACTGCAGGCCCATCCGGCGATAGTCAACGAGAAGGACACCGTCAGCAGACTGGATGTCTCGATTCTGCAAAATTCTCTCCTTGCTCCGCTGCTCGGCGTTCACAACCCGCGTACTGACCAGAGAATCCACTTTGTCGGCGGCATCCGCGGCAACGATGAGCTGGTCAAACTGGTAGATTCCGGCGAATATGCCGTGGCGTTTGCCCTCCACCCGACCTCCATCAATGAGTTGGTCGAGCTGGCCGACCAGGATCAGATCATGCCTCCCAAATCGACCTGGTTTGAACCCAAACTGCGCAG
>VFJW01000115.1 GCA_009885845.1 Geobacter sp. | reverse complement strand
ACTGGTGCGGTGGAATGGAATCGAACCATCACGGAGTTGCCCCCGCCAGCCCCTCAAGCTGGTGCGTCTACCAGTTCCGCCACCACCGCAAGCAGAGTACACAAACAACGTGTACGCCGAATATGTTTAACATTTTTCCACATTGCAACTAATTCAACAGGCGGAGATTTCTAACACAGCCGACCCGTTTTATCAAGTGTAAATATTATTTTTGTGCCGGTGCCGCCGGTGCCGCCGGTGCTGCCGGCGCAGGAGCTGCACTGTTCTGCGGAGCAGGAGCAGGAGCAGATGCCGGTGTCTGAACAGGTGCCGCCTTACCTTTGCCGGACATCATGGAAGAAGATGAAGGCTGACCGGAAATATAGGCCAGGGTCAGTGACGTCAACATAAAAATAACCGCAGCGCTGGTTGTTAGTTTGCTCAGGAAAGATGTTCCGCCCCCGGCTCCGAAAACAGACTGGCTGCCGCTGCTGCCGAATGAGGCCCCCATTTCAGCACCTTTTCCGGACTGCAGAAGTACAACACCAATCAAAAACAGGCTAACGAAAACATGTAAAATTGTAAGAGCTATTGTCATACCAAATCCCCTTGCAGCGTTTTAAAGAGAAAACTTATAGCACAGCAATTTATGGTCTGTAAAGTTATAACTGAAAGCAGCGGCATAAACAGGATGACTTCCCGGTTATACATCAGATGTTGAAAGTTGCAATTGCCGCAAAAGATTCTGCTTTAAGACTTGCCCCGCCGACAAGTGCCCCGTCAATATCTGTTTGGGCCATCAACCCCTTGACGTTATCAGGCTTTACACTGCCGCCGTAAAGGATGCGAACTGAATCGGCCACTGACTGGCCAAACAGACGAGAAACCAGTTGACGGATAAAGGCATGAACCTCCTGAGCCTGGGCATCACTGGCCGTCTTGCCGGTACCGATGGCCCACACCGGCTCGTATGCAATGACAACATGATTGAAATCGTTCCCGGCAAGACCGAACAGACTGCCGGTAATCTGTGTTTCAATAACCGTGAATGTGTTCTCAGACTCACGCTCCTGCAACGTTTCCCCGACACAGACGATGGCCGTTAACCCGGCGGCTATGGCGGCTTTTGTTTTCCTGTTTACCGTCAGATCCGTCTCACCAAAATACTGCCGCCGTTCTGAATGTCCGATGATAACGTGACTGCAGCCGGCGTCCCGTAATAACTTTGGAGCAACTTCTCCCGTGAACGCCCCCTCCTCTTCCCAGTAACAATCCTGTGCGGCGAGATGAATAACCGACCCATCGATGGCCTCGGATACCCGGCTCAACGCAGTAAATACGGGAGCTACCACAATTTCAACTCCGTGGCTGTTCGCTACGAGTTGTTTCAACTCCTTCACTAGCGAGACAGACTCGTTGATCGTTTTAAAAAGCTTCCAGTTTCCAGCAATAACCGGTATTCGCATTTATTTCTCCTTTTTATGCGGCAATTTCAAGTGCGTGGACACCAGGAAGTGTTTTCCCTTCCAAAAGTTCCAGAAAAGCTCCGCCACCGGTTGAAATATAGCTGACCCGGTTTTCCACACCCGCTTTACGTACGGCAGAATCAGTGTCACCACCGCCGATGATGGTTGTACCCTCGCACGCCGCCACAGCTTCAGCTACCGCATTGGTGCCGCCACTGAACGCCTCCATCTCGAATACACCCATGGGGCCGTTCCAGATGACAGTCTGTGCATCACGCAGAGTTTCCCCGAACAACAGTGCCGAAGCAGGACCGACATCAAGCGCCATCCAGCCATCCGGTATCTCCTGAGCCGTGACAATAGCAGTTGCGGCATCAGCGGCAAACGCGTCAGCGACCACGCAATCCACGGGCAGATAGAACTTGACTCCGCGGGCTTTGGCATTATCAAGTATGTTCAGCGCCGTCGGAATCAGTTCGTCCTCAACCAGCGACTTGCCGACGTTGTAGCCCATAGCCTTCAGGAAGGTGAATGCCATTCCGCCGCCGATAACAACCTTGTCAACTTTGTTGATAAGTGTTTCGAGAACCTCCAGTTTGCCCGACACCTTGGCTCCGCCCAGTATCGCAACCAGCGGCCTGACCGGATTCTGCATCGCCTTGTCGAAAAAAGTCATTTCATTACGCATCAGAAAACCGGCGGCGATTACCGGTATAAACCGGGTTATGGCTTCAACCGATGCATGAGCACGATGCGATACTGCAAACGCATCATTGACGTAAATTTCGCAGCCGTTGGCAAGCTTTGCGGCAAAATCCGCGTCATTTTTTTCCTCACCGGGATAAAAACGGACATTCTCCAGCATCACCGCCTCACCCGGCTTCAAGGCATTAACCAGAGTATCAACATCAGGACCGAAACAATCTGGCGCCTGGATCACCGGCCTGCCAAGCAATTCAGAAAGACGCGCGGTGGCGGGGGCCATACTGTATTTAGCTTTTTTCTCACCTTTGGGGCGGCCGAGGTGAGAGGCCAGTACAACTTTGGCACCCTGTTCAAGAGCATATTTTATAGTCGGAACCGCCCCGGAGATACGGGTATCTTCAGTAATAGCCCCCGTGTCATCCTGAGGCACGTTAAAATCAACTCTGATGAAAACTCTTTTCCCCTTCAGATCCTTTATTTCATC
The DNA here is from genome assembly GCA_009885845.1 of Geobacter sp. Classification (GTDB taxonomy): domain Bacteria; phylum Desulfobacterota; class Desulfuromonadia; order Geobacterales; family Pseudopelobacteraceae; genus JACRCG01. Next base: position 5,560 of record VFJW01000115.1, on the reverse strand, counting down.
AATATAACGTATCGCCATTGTGTGCCTCCAGTATCACATATTATGTGCGGCAAAAAAAAAGAGAGGGGAAACTCCCCTCTCCTCCTTGTGTGTAGACTGATATTATTTTTTGGAAGCAATCAAGCGGAAGAGGTCAACTACCCGGTTCGAAAAACCGCATTCATTGTCGTACCAGGAGAGTACTTTCACCATAGTGTCGCCGATTACTTTCGTGCAGGAGGCATCAACGATAGATGAGAGCGGATTGCCATTGAAATCGATTGAAACGAGAGGTGACTCTTCAAAGCCTAAAATGCCTTTGAGCGCTCCCCGGGATGCTTTTTTGAGCGCGGCATTAACCTTGGCGGCATCAGCCTTTTTCGTCAATGTAACAACCAGGTCAACAACCGAGACATTCGGAGTCGGCACCCGGATGGCCATACCGTCCAGCTTCCCTTTCAGCTCAGGTAATACGAGCGATACCGCTTTGGCAGCGCCGGTCGTCGTCGGAATCATAGACATTGCAGCAGCTCTGGCCCGGCGCAGGTCCTTGTGAGGCAGATCGAGAATATTCTGGTCATTGGTATAGGAATGAACGGTCGTTATCAGCCCCTTCTCAATGCCGAATGTGTCATGCAGAACTTTTGCGACTGGCGCAAGGCAGTTGGTCGTACAGGATGCGTTGGAAATAATTGCATGCTTTTTAGGATCATACAGGTGGTGGTTAACTCCCATGACAATCGTAATATCCTCGTTGGTGGCAGGTGCGGAAATAACTACTTTTTTGGCACCGGCCTGAAGATGCAACTCAGCTTTTTCCCGGGAGGTGAATATTCCGGTTGATTCAAGCACAACGTCGATCTTGTCTTTTTTCCACGGAAGTTCTGCCGGGTTTTTTACGGCATAGATTTTTATGGCCTTTCCGTTGATGATCAGCTGGTTATCTTTTGCTACCACTGTACCGGGAAAAGTGCCATGCACTGAATCATACTTAAAAAGATGTGCCAGGGTAGCAGCATCGGTAAGGTCGTTAATCGCCACAAATTCAATATTTTTGTCTTTGCTTGCCGCTCTCAGCACCATCCTGCCAATCCTGCCAAATCCATTAATTGCAACTCGTAACGCCATCTCTGCCTCCTTGAATGTATGTTATTAAGCGTTCGCACCGGTATCCGGTAAAAACCTGATCAAATAATAGAGCATAATAACAAATCGTCAACCATATTTAAAGCATGTTCAAAAAATAATTGCTGAACAGCAATAAATTACATAATGAGGACGCGATGCCGTTATTTCTATGGTTTTTTAATTGTTTTACGCTTGACAGAAGTGGTATTTAATACATCCATTTTTGCACATTTAAGAAACGGAGTTGACACATTCCTATGATTTTACTTCCAAGCGGCATAACGGCAAAAGCTGTTATCTTTGATTTTGACGGAGTTATTGTCGATACTGAACCGCTTCATTATGCGGCATTTCAGCGAATATTAGAGCCGCTCGGCCTACATTTTTCCTGGCAGGAATACGTTGAAACCTTCATCGGATTTGATGACAGGGATGCGTTCAGACACGCATTCTCCTCGAAAGGGATGATGCTCGGCCACGATGACCTCCTGCGACTAATTGAACAAAAGGCAGCAATCTTTGAGGAGGTCATCAAATCGGGAGTCACCCCATATCCGGGCGTTCTGGAGCTTATTTTCCATCTAAGCGCACACAAAACACCATTGGCAATATGCAGCGGGGCGCTGAAGTCTGACATCAGCCCGATTCTGACCATGCTCGGAATTTCAGAATGCTTTGATGTTATAGTGACTGCCGAGGATGTTGCGGCAAGCAAACCCGACCCGGAGTGTTATCAACTCGCTTTTCAACGACTTCTCGCTGCTCATGACAACTCTTTTTCAATAAACGCCACGATCGCCATTGAAGACACCCCAGCCGGAATTTCATCTGCCAAAGCAGCAGGATTAATCGTTTGCGCCGTAACCAACAGTTATCCAGCAGACAGACTCGAACAGGCCACGTTTATCACCGACTCACTTTCCGCACTTAACATGGAGATGTGATTGAACAGACTAACACCTGCAGCCGTAAAAATCGCCCTGGCGCTCGTTTTCCTGCTGTTGCCGCTTTTCGCCTTCGCCGCACAACCGCTCGTCCTATCAGGAAATACTGACTCCTACCACCTCGGCGGTTCCAACCTCGACATTCTCGAAGACACCACCGGCAAGTTGACCATAAACGATGTAACCTCTTCCCGTTATTCCGCTGCCTTCAAAGAGACACAACAGCAAGTCCCCAGCTACGGTACGACCGACTCCGCCTTCTGGTTCCGCTTCACCATTGACCCCGGCGGGAGGGGCACTATCGACTGGCTGCTGTTTCTTGACCAGCCGCTCATGGATGAAGTCGATCTTTATGTGCCGAAGGTGGACGGCACTTTTGAAGTCAGGCGCTCCGGCGACACCAGGCCCAAGGCTGAGCGGGCGCTGCCGGGAAAAGATGTCCTGCTGCCACTCAATCTGGCGACCGCTCCGCAGACTTTTTACCTGCGCACCTGGATGCCGGGACGCGCCATCTTTCCGTTTACCGTATTGACACAAAAAACCTACCAGCAGACAGAGTCTATCCAGAACTTTATCATGGGTGGCTATGTCGGCTTCACGCTCTCCATCGTGTTGCTGGGCATCGTTCTGCTTCTGCTGCACAAAGAGCCCGGCTATCTGCTCTACCTGCTGTACATGATCGGCATAATGATTACCCTGATGATGATGTCCGGATATCTGCCTATCCCCGCAACACCCGGTTTCCCGTGGCTGCATAACGCCATAAAATCTTTTATCGTAAGTATTACCATTTTGCTGGGGGTCGTCTTTACCAGAGTGTTTCTGAAAACCGGCATCAATCTGCCCAAGCTTGATCGCATTCTTCTTGGCTTTATCATCATCTATCCGCTATTCATCATTCTGATACCGTTTATACCGCCACTTATCACCAAAAAATTGAACGGCGGAGCAGCCCTTGCCACATCACTCTTAATTATTGCCGCAGCATTCGGGTGCTCCCGGAAAGGGGTTCCCGCTGCGCTCTACTTTTTGTTCGCCCGTAGCTCCAACGAAATCGGTTTCGTGATTTTATCTTTGGCCAGTATGGGGATACTGCCGTTCAATCTTTTCACCAAAAACGTAAACCTGTACGCCATATTTTTTGAAGTAGTCTTCATGTCACTGGCCGTGGCGAACAATTACCGGGTGATGAACCGGCGCGTCGACACGCTGGTGAATGACCTGCAGCTGGAAGTTAGCGAGCGTGCCGCAGCCAATCGTGCTCTGGAAGAGCAGATGGAAAAACAGACAAAACTGGAACGGGAAATCCTCAAGATCAGTGACAATGAGCGGCGCAGCATCAGCCACGAACTGCACGACGGCCTCTGTCAGCAGCTGGCTGCGGCCCGGCTGGTATTTGCCGGTATGGAAAAACAATTCAGCTCAGCGGGGATAGAAGATAATGTGCAACCGCTCGGCAGGTTGCTGCAAGAGGCGGGGGATCATGCCCGACGCCTGTCACGGGGTCTCTGGAACACTGATGCCACCGGTAATGGGGCGATGATGGATATGGCCGGGTTGATCCGGCAGTTTTCCGAACAGAGTGGGCTCGACATCCAGTTGTCACAGAATGTGTGTTGCAGCGAATGTCACACCGGTCAGCTCGTCCAGATTCAGCATATTGCAAGGGAGGCGCTGGTCAATGCGGTCAAACATTCCGGCGCAGCCGCGATCATGGTGATGTTTACCTGTGATCGGGAAAAGGGGATTTCCCTTGAGGTGCAAGACAATGGCTGCGGGCTGAAGGAATGGAAATCCGATAGCGGCATGGGAATCAGCATTATGAAACACCGGGCGGAGATGATCGGCGCTACATTCACTATCAGTGACGCTTCCGGCGGGGGAACGGTTGTAATCTGCACCGCCCCCTGCCATGCCTGAAAGGAGCTGGCAATGTCAAAAGAAACACTCGAAGGCGTTACGGTGTACATTCTGGAAGACCATCCGGCCATGCGGGAAGGGCTATCGTTTTTGCTGACCCAGTACGGCATCACGGTCTGCGGCAAAGCCGAGCGGCTGGAAGAAGCACGGGCAGATCTGAAATTGCTCCGCCCGGATCTGGTTATGGTTGACCTGACCCTGAAGGATGAGGACGGTCTGGCACTGCTTGAGCAGTTGCATGATTCAGAGATCAAGTCTCTTGTCTACACCATGCACGACGACCCCGGCCACATCGAGGCGGCCATCGCCGCCGGAGCCGATGGCTATGTCACCAAAAGCGAAATGGCCGACACCCTGCGCGAGGCTATCTGCGCCATTCTTGCCGGTCATCGCTATCTCAGCCCCGCAGCACTGGAGGCGCTACAAACCAAAGAGCCGGAGACACTACCGGGAGCAGAAAAACTGAGCGAGCGGGAACTGGATATTTTCCGGTTGGTTGGTGAAGGCTACACCACCACCAATATAGCCACGGCGCTCAACCTCTCCGTCAAGACGGTTGAAACCTATTACACCCGGATCATCGGCAAACTGGACTGCCCCGGCGTGCGCGAAATGCGCCGCCTTGCCATCAAGCGTCAGATCGGCACTGCCCGGCGGCTATAATTCTACAACTTTGACTCAGGAGATGATCATAACTACCACATAGTTCCGCTTTAACATCGCCCCGCTTGCCGGGGCGTTTTCATTATCAGCCCCCACTCTGTCAGGGTACAACCTGACAAGACATCCCCGTGTTTCCGTATTACTATCTCACCGAGCATTTATAGGCGATGAGACTGCTAACCCAACCCACAAAGTCAATCTAAAAACTCAAGATATCAGCCGGTTAAAGTATAGCTCACCGGTTATTTAATTTGTAAACACCAAAGGAGAAACCACTATGAAGTCACTCCGTATCTACGTTATTTCCACTTTTCTCATTTCACTCTTCACTCTGCACCCTTCTCACGCTGCCACCACCCGTTTTACAGATAATACCAACGGCACGGTGACTGACAATCTGACCGGGCTGGTCTGGCTTAAAGAAGCTGGTTGCTTTGCTACTGTTGGCGGTATTGCAAAAGGAACCACCGTAGCGACCAGCACCCTTACCTGGGCAAACGCCCAGACCTGGAGCAACAATCTGGTAACTGGTTCGTGTGGTTTGACAGACGGCTCTCTTCCCGGTGACTGGCGTCTGCCCACGAGCAATGAGTTGGAGAATCTGCTGGATGCACAGAATTTTAATCCCGCTCTGCCGACGGGCCATCCATTCAGCAACGTCCGGGCTAACTTCTACTGGTCGTCCAGCGCTTACGCCAACAATACAAATTACGCCTGGTACGTCAGCATGGGCAATGGCTACGTGGGCATCAACTATAAGACCAGGGACTTCTACGTGTGGCCAGTTCGCTCGGGACAGTAGATTTTTTGCTAATTATTTATAGTTTCAGTAAATGAACAACATGAGAGGAATTGCCATGAAAGACGTTATAAAAGTATCACACTGGTTTTTACGCATAATCGTAATACTGTCAGTCGCAATGCTT
>VFJW01000099.1 GCA_009885845.1 Geobacter sp. | reverse complement strand
CATTAAAGGGAATCAGGTTCACCTTGTTGGGAATGTCGCTAATTAACCGAAGCAACCGCTTGGCATCCTCCAGCGAATCATTTATCCCCCCCATCATGACATATTCGAAGGTAACCTTGCGCCGACCGGGAAGCGGAAACTCCTTGCACGCCCTCAATAGATCCTTTAGCGGATAGCTCCGGTTAACCGGCATGATCCGGTTCCGGAGTTCGTCTGTTGTTGCATTAAGTGACACCGCCAGATTAACGTTGGGGATCTCGCGCCCGAGACGCTCCATCTCCGGCACCAAACCGCAGGTGGAGACCGTCACGCGCCGGTTGGAGAGCTGCAGGCCGTTGCCGTCGATCATAATCAGGATGGCCGGTATGACGTTATCCAGATTGTGAAGCGGCTCACCCATCCCCATCATGACGATATTGCGGATAGCGGCCGGCGATGCTGAAGCGTCGCCGGCATCGTCGTCACTGTCATCATCATTTACTGGGCTTTGCTGCATGGCTGGAGGGTTCCTGACAAGATCCCGCTTGACCGCCATAATCTGATTAACTATCTCCGCCGTCGTCAGGTTGCGGGTCAGCCTGAATGTCCCGGTCAGACAGAACTCGCACGCCATTGCGCAACCGACCTGCGAGGAAATGCAGAGCGTATTGCGCCCCTCGATCGGGATCAGCACCGATTCGACCGCATTGCCGTCACTAAGGCTGAAGAGGTATTTGCGCGTCCCGTCACTTCCTTCCTCGATTGTTTCCGGTTCGAGGTTGCTTATGAATGCCGTTTCGTCCAATTCCTTGCGAAGCGCTTTCGAAATGTTGGTCATCTCCTCAAAGCTGTGGGCATCCTGCTGATAGATCCACTTGAATACTTGGAGAGCGCGGAAGCGCTCTTTCCCCTGCCCCTGAAGAAATTGCTCAAGAGCCGGGAGAGTCAGGTTTTTAAGGTCGGTTTTAGGTGTCATCTACTACGTGCTCCTTAGTTTTTTCAGACGTTCGAATGTTCTACGGAAGTGGGTTGCACATCTCTCCGTGCCGCCTGTTCTCTCGCCAGTTTAATGGCAAGGTGCAGGCGGGAGCGCAGAAGCTCCATCGGTGGGAGTTCGGTTAAATACTCAGCAACCCGAATGGATTTTCCATCCAGTTGCAAAAGCTCCACCTGCTCTGCATCCGCTCCGGCACACAGGATCATACCAATTGGGGATTCTTCTCCTGCTGACCGTTCGTGTTTGTCCAGCCAGCGGAGATACAGCTCCATCTGTCCGGTGTGGTGGGGCTTAAAGGAGTCCAGCTTTAGCTCTATGGCCACCAACCGTCGCAGAAAACGGTGATAAAAAAGCAGATCAAGATAAAAATCGTCCTTGCCGATACTCATCCTCTTTTGACGGGCAACGAAAGTAAAGCCGCTTCCCAGTTCCAGCAAAAACCTTTCCATCTCGCGCAAGATGGCGTTTTCCAGATCCTTCTCGCTAAAGGCACCCTGCAAACCGAGAAAGTCCAGGAAGTAGGGGTCGCGGAACACCATGTCCGGGGTCATCTGCCCCTCGCGCAGGTTTTCCAGTTCGGCTTTAATGACCGCCTCGGTGTTTTTGGATAGGGCGGTGCGCTCGTACAGCATGCCGCTGATTTTCTGCCGCAGAGTGCGAACCGGCCAGCGCTCTACCCGGCACATCTCGGCGTAGAACTCGCGAGCAAGCTGGGTTTTTATTGGCAGGATTTCGACGAAATGACTCCACCCCAATTGTGTTGACAGTGTCGCCACAATTGGTTCATCGGGAAAGGACTCGTAAAACCGCCTGCGTATATCGTTTTCAGGCACATTGTGCCCACCTTGCGTCACTCGGGCCGCCACTCGTGCAACCGCCATATCAGCAGACGGAAGGCTCAGAAAGACCAGCAAAATGTGGTATCCATTGTTACGACATTCCCGCAACAGTTTTACATATACACTGCATGCTGCAACCCGTGCTACCATTTTAACAAATAAAAACAGGCCACAAGGCATGTTCGCCATGTGACCCGTAGCAGATACACTTGCATTTTGATTTATGGAACGCATCGATTCTATCTTTTCTCCGGGGAACCCTCTGTTGACACTGAGGGTTGAGGCGTACTGCCGCGATCCTTCTGCTCTACCGAAGCATCTTTCCCTGTATCTGAAACCTTTTCCTGCTGTTCTTCCGCAACCTTTTCAGCCATTTCCTTCCGTGCTGATGTCTGTGATGTAAACACCGGCGGCGTGCTGATCAGCTCATCTACCTTCTGCTGCAGCCGACCGACATTGGGCGATTCCGCCAGAGCTGCCTGATATTCGGCTTCGCCCAGGACACCGTTCTGGCGTAGCAGTCGCAGGATCATATCGGAGCGTTTCAGAACCTTGCCGAGATTCTTGTAGGGATTATAAGCCACGCGCGGACCGGGGAGCATGGCCGCCAGAAAGGCACATTCGCGAGGCGTCAGGGCGGAGACCGGTTTGCCGAAATAATACTGTGCTCCATGGCCGATACCGTAGACCATCGGACCGAGCTCAACTACATTCAGATACAACTCGATAATCCGCCCCTTGGTCAGCTCCTGCTCCATTCGGTAGGCCAGATAAATCTCCTTCAGTTTGCGGGTTATTGTTTTTTCGCGGGAGAGAAACAGGTTCTTGGCAGCCTGCTGGGTGATCGTCGAAGCGCCCCGCTTCAGGCTCTTCTTCTCAAGATCGTATTTGATCGCATTTTTGATGGCTTTGACGTCGAAACCTTCATGCTTGTAGAAGTTTGAGTCCTCCGCCAGAATCACCGCCCATTTCATTTCGGCCGGGATACGACCGGATGGCGTCCAGTAGCGGTTCTTCGGCCCGACAACAAAAGGGTGGAAAGCCCCCTGCCAGTCCCTGACCTGGATGGTCGTATTGAACTTCTTATCGGCCAAGCCGGAAACCGGCTGCATCAGCGCAAGGGAGATGGCGACATAGGCAAGGTAGGCGGCGATGGCCAGGAATATGTAGAGCAGGAGTTTTTTCATATCCAATTGTCCAAAGGTTTCTTCTACAAAGCTATCCGGGCTTCCCTGCAGGCTGCCTCAAGTTTACTTATCCATGACTCGCCTCGTTTCATCAGGGATTCCTTAGCAAGTTCAATATCACCGGGATGGTCCGCACGCAATAATTCCAGCATGCTGACAGCCTGAAGAATATCTTTTTTCTTCTTATCTGCAGCGGATGCATGACGTTCCTGTGATATTATCAGTTTATGCAAGGCATAGCGCGCCGGCTGCGGAACCTTGACCAGACAGGGAACCCCCGAAATCATGACCGAGCTGATAGGCTCCTCAAGCAGATAATCAAGGTATTTTAGCGGAGTAGCCGCAGCATTCAGTCGCCGGATGAAGATCGGAGCGGTTACCCCTCTTCTGGAAGGTGTCAGCAGATCAATCCGGAGTGTTTTGCCTCTGATTGCGTAAGACGTCGACGGTTCTTTGTGTGAGAGCCTCGGTACCGGGAAAAAACCCATCTGCAGGGACTCTATGATTCCGGGTACGTCAGCCCGTAAGTCAGGCACCGCTATTGCTATTCTGGCGTCACTTGCAAAATCGACGTCCTGGGTCATACGGGTACCGCCATCCCAGATAACACCTAAATGCGCGCCAAGAATCTGATACGCGACGGTTCCAACTACTACGCCACCCAGTTTGAAAACAGCCCCATCTGACATATGCCTGATTATCTTGGCTACATCAGGCATGAGTGGAGTGACACCTCCTGCTATAATTTGCGCAGCCAGTCGCTGAAACATTTTTTCATCCAGGCTGACGTCTTTTGCGCCGTTTTTTCTGGCCGAGATCAAACTACGTATTTCCTCAGAGTCGCGGCCGATATACATCTGAGTGCGACCGACAGAAAGAGTTGTCTGAAAGTAGTGATAGACGCTTCCTTTGACTGTTTTTGTAGTAAATTCACCGGAGATGCTTGCAATGTTTCTCATCATCTCGAACATCTCCAGCCTCTCACGGAGATCAGCGTATAGCACCATTGTCTCGCCGCCGATTCGTTCCATAATCATCTCCATCAAACAGTTATACTCAGTATTTTTAAAAGTGAGTATAACCATGTCGCCGTAAATGGCAAGAAATAATCCTTAAAGCGGAATTTAGCCTGGAATACACAGAAGAACGCAGGTAAAATTAAGAAGTTGGCATTGTTGTTATACATGTGATCAGGATTTATACTGCGTCCGCGCAAAACATAGTATAAAAGGTTCTCTTCTCACTGCCTCCGTGACTCCGTGGTTCCAGGTTTATTCTTCGGTCACATCTTTGCTGCGCCGTGCCTTTCTTGCTGCTTGTCCTGGAATGTTTTTCGATTTCGGGGTAATGGCCGGCTGAGAGGAAATAACCTGATCTTCTGGCTTAGGTAGTAGTGCTGGCGCTGGAGGCTGTATCTCCGGTTTTGGCTGAGAAGCTGATATGTTCAGTTGTTGAGCCGCAGTATCACCCTGTTCCGGATAGCGTGACTTTACCTTCGCCCGGAAACGGGCGGGGATTTCATGCTCTTTGTTTGTAAAATGGACCACTCCGGCGGTATCAGTCCACGAGTAGACCATCCCATAGGCGGGTAACGATACTAAAATTAATACCGGTAAAATCAGTATGAATATTTTCATAGTAAATCCAGCCAGAGAGGTAATGTTCGTTATAAATTGCTACAGCGCCCAATCAGAAATATGAAAGCACGACAAAATCCTTGTCAGCCATTTTTTCGAAATCCTTACTATCAAAAAAGAATTCCTGCAACGTATTTCCGTTAACCACATGGCTGATCTGCTGTAACCTGACAACGATCTCCCTGGCTTTTTTACCACTTTTGTCTACCAGGCTGTCTTCAATTTTACTGTAGGTGATTTTGATGTCATGGATATTTTTGGATTTTTTTCCGTTGGTATCTTGCGTTGTTTTAGTCAACTGGAGTTGCGCCGACTTTGACAGGATTCCGGTCAGTTTTTTCAGAAAGAAATCAATGCTGCCTGACATTCTCAATGCATGTTCTGACTCTGCCCGCTCTTTTTTGGACTGCTTGTATTTGGCTGCATGGGTCAGTTTTTCTCTGCTCTCGTTCACCATCTCCGGAGTCAGCCCTGATATTTCGTACATCATTTTTTTGTCATTGTTCTGAATAGCAATCAGAAATGCCACCGCACGTTCGCTGTTATTCATATTGGCAGGATCTGTTTTTTTCTGTTCAACTTTTACCGGCGCAACAGGCTGGTTGCTCCCTTTGCTGTTACAGCCCGAAAGAATTCCTGATAGCGTCAGGGCTATCACAATTATCAAAACTCTTTTCATTAACCCTCCTTTGTATTTTTGATACGGTGAGAACGAACGCACAATTTGAAAAACAAGGCCCCATGACCAGAAATGTCACGGAGCCTTGTCTTTTGTCTCCGGGGTACAGGTATAACTGTACCCCGGTTAAACCTCCAGATTAATCAGCTTCACACATACTCAGTCGCCTTACACTAGAAGCTGTGAGAAGTGTAGATTGAAGCTGTGCCGGTTACGCCGTGGCACGTAACACAGGATTCATTGGCAGCATCTGCCGTGTTGCGTGGCACTCTGATCTGGCCACCATTCAGTCTCATATGCGCTTTACTTGAAGCCAGGTCATGGCAACTTACGCAAGCGCCGGTAAATGGTGTTGTTACCAGGTCCACTGCATTTGGCAGGCTGGTGCGCATCGCAGTTACTACCGCAACATTATTAGCCACGGTATAAGCAGTTCCGTCAGTTGTAACGTCCGTAGTTACCTGGGCGTTTATCGGAATGCTTCTGTAGCTGGTTGTCGTATGACAAGCTTCGCAGTTTTTAAGGATGTTCGGGAATTTAAATGATGCAGCGCTGAAATACAATATAACACTACCTCTGTCACGTACGAATTTAAGTGGAGCGGTGCGACTGCTGCCGGCATGGATGCCATGAATCATATCCTTGAAGTTGTTGGTTT